>JALGUK010000275.1 GCA_029820875.1 Candidatus Zipacnadia bacterium | reverse complement strand
GCGGTTGAGAAGGTGGGTTTCGTAACGGTTGAGAGGTTCCAGGAGAAGAAGCGTGCCGGCGGACGCGGCGACTTCGCCCAGCTCGCTGCCCAACGCCACGAGAAGGTCTTTCTCCAGCTTAATCGGATCCGCCAGGGGCGAGAGGTCCGGAATACGCGGCGGGCCGAAGATTGGGACGAAAATCATGCCGACAGCCCCGAGGTCCCCAGTCGCTTTGAGGATGTCCTTGGTATCCTTAATCGCGGTGTCTCTCTCCGACTTATCAGCATCAAGCGGACAACCACGAAAGCCTGCGCACACCGAGCTGATCTTGATTGGGGTGCCCTCGATTGCTTTTAGAACCTCTTCGACGCGGTCGGTCAGCCCGCGACCCAGCATCTCCATGCCTTCGTAACCGAACTTCGCCAAGTTCTCGGCCTTCTCACTCAGCGAAGCCCCAGGGACCAGATGCTCCTGACATGCAAGTTTCACGGTAGATACGCTCCTTCGTTTTCGGACATTAGTTACACTATGTGCCAGAGGCTGTGTTTATAAGACAATTCGACGCTGCTGCGCCGGAACCTTGTTCCCACGCCAAAACTACAGCACAAACGCACTCACTGTCAGGCGGACCGCCTCTTAGCGGCCACGAGCAAGGCGCCGCCGGCGAGCACCAAGCATGTTGAGGCGGCCATAGGCTGCCAGACCGGCGCCAACCAGGGCCTGGGAATCAGAAACAGGCAATCCATGGTCGAAAGCGACGCGGGCCAATCGAGCAAAGCCTTCAAGCTGGCGTAGTAGGCCAAGTCCCAGACCCCGAAGGCAATCAAGAAGGTCGCGATTCGACCAAGGACATCGCGCCCAACTAGCCAAGCAAATGCGACAAGCATGATAATGGTCGCGGCCTCGCGCGTTTGCTCAGTGGCAACCAGCCATTCGGGCATCTGGCGCATTGTAGACACATCCAGACCCTCGGGCATGGGCACCAAGCCGACAATCCTACGTATGTAGACCACGACAACGGCCTCCAGGTAGCCCATCGCTACACCGAAGACCGCAATCAGGGCCAGGCAATCCGCAATTTTTGCAGTGTTTCCTCGGGCCGGCACGCGTCACCTGTCAGGATACCGTCATTCTGAGCACAGTGAAGAATCTCGCCACAACCTGGATTCCTCACTCTGCGCCGCGCATCCGCTCAACAATCTGCAGCCGCTGCATCAACTTCGCTTTTGCCGTCTGCAGTTCCTCCAGGAGTCGTCTCTCTTTTTGGACGACATCCGCAGGCGCACGCTCCAGGAATCTTTCGTTCGCCAGCTTGCTTTCGGATTTGGCCAGGTTTGCTTCCACCTTGGCGAGCTCCCTCGACAACCGCGCCAGTTCCTTTTCAGCGTCCAGGACACCCTTAAGCAATAGAAACACCTCCGCATCGCCGACAACCGCCGAAAGAGCATGCTGCGGACGCTCGTCCGAGGAGTCGCGAATCGCCAGGCTCTCAAGGCGCGCCAGGCTGGTGACGTAGGACGACCATTGCCGAATTGTATCACGCAGCGCCCCATCCCCGGCGAACAACACGACGTTGACACGCTGCTTCGGAGGAATGTCAAGCTCTGAGCGGAGGTTTCGGATGCCGCGCGTCAGCTCCATCACCAGGCTCATCTGCTTCTCCGCCTCCGGGTCGTCGCGGAGCGGCTCGGTGGGGTACTCGGCTCGTGCGAGCACGCCAGCATCCGGGCAAAGCGACTGCCAGATGGCCTCCGTGATAAACGGCATGAACGGATGCGTCAGCTTCAAGATGTCCTCAAGCACTCGCCGCAGGATGCGGCGCACGGCCGTCTTACGCTCCGGCCGACCCTCGGCGTACAAATCCGCCTTCGCAATCTCCAGGTACCAGTCACAGAACTCGCTCCACACGAATTCGTAGATGGCACCCGCCGCCTCCGCAAAGTCGTAGTCCTCCAGGTGACGGTTGACAGTCGCAATCGCCTTGGAGTGGCGGCTCAGAATCCACCGGTCGGCCAGGGAAAGCAACTCAGGAGCGATAGTATCCACGTCACCGCTCTCGCCATCGAGGTTCATCAGCACGAGCCGCGATGCGTTCCAGAGCTTGTTGCAGAAGTTGCGCGCGCCGACAAGGCGGTCCTCGGCAAGCGTTATATCCTGCCCGTGGGTAATCAATAATGCGAGTGCAAACCGCAGGGCGTCCGTTCCGTACTGGTCAATAAGTTTAAGCGGGTCAACCACGTTCCCAAGGCTCTTACTCATCTTGCGCCCCTGAGCATCGCGGACTAGGCCGTGGATGAAGACCGTGCGGAAGGGGACATCACCTGGGCAGTACAGGCCCATCATAATCATCCTCGCGACCCAGAAGTAGATGATGTCGTAGCCGGTGACAAGCACGCTGGTCGGATAGAAGTACTCCAATTCCGGTGTTTTGTCGGGCCAGCCAAGAGTCGAAAACGGCCAGAGTGCGGAGCTGAACCACGTATCCAGCACGTCCGGGTCCTGCCGCAATTCCCGCCCGCCGCACTTTTCGCACTCAGTAGGCTCATCAACACTTACGTTCCAGTGGCCGCATTCGGGGTTGAGGCAATACCAGACGGGAATGGGATGCCCCCACCAGAGTTGGCGGGAGATGCACCAATCGCGCAGGTTTTCCATCCAGTCCATATAGACCTTGGTCCAACGCTCCGGCACGAAGCGGATTCGACCGTCGCGGACGGCTTCCATTGCGGCGTCGCCCAGTTCGCGCATTCGGACGAACCACTGGGTGGACACGAGCGGCTCGACCGTGGTGTCGCATCGGTAGCAGCGTCCGACTGCATGCACGTGCTCCTCGGTCTTGACAAGAAGCCCCTGCGCCTGCAAGTCCTCGAGGACCCTCTTGCGCGCCTCGTAGCGGTCAAGGCCGGCGTAGGCCCCGGCGTCCTCGGTCATGCGCGCATCAAGGCCGATGACGTGGACTTGCTCCAGGCCGTGGCGTTCGCCGATTTCGAAGTCGTTGGGATCGTGCCCAGGCGTGATTTTGACCACACCAGTACCGAACTCGGGGTCCACCGCCTCATCGGCGATGACCGGAATCTCGCGGTCCATCAGCGGGAGCACAACTGTCGTGCCCACCAGCCCCTTGTAACGCTCATCGTCCGGATGGACGGCCACCGCAGTGTCGCCGAGCATCGTTTCAGGACGGGTGGTGGCAACAACGACCCCTTCACCACCGTCGGCGGCAGGGTATCGGATGTACCACAGGTGTCCCTGTGTCTCGCGGTGTTCCACCTCGATGTCGGACAGGCCGGTCTCGCAGCG
>JALGUK010000274.1 GCA_029820875.1 Candidatus Zipacnadia bacterium | reverse complement strand
CGGCGAAAGCTTGACCAACTCGGGGTCCAGGCAACCCTTTCCGGCAAGTACGACTCCCTCAACGCAATTCTCTCAATCAACTCCGGCGCGGGCGGAGTTGATGCCCAGGACTGGGTGGATATACTACTGCGCATGTACCTGCGCTGGGCCGAGGAACACGGCTACAGCTACAACATCGTCGATGAAACGCCCGGGGAGGTCGCCGGCACCAAGAGCGTCACGGCGATTATCTCAGGGCCGATGGCCTATGGATATCTGAAGGCCGAGGCGGGTGTTCATCGCCTGGTCCGCATATCTCCCTTCGACAATAACAGGCGCCGCCATACATCCTTCGCCTCCGTGGACGTGGTTCCGGAGATTGAACAGGACGTCGAGGTTGACATCAACCCGGATGACCTCAAGGTGGAGACTTATCGCGCCAGCGGGGCCGGCGGCCAGCATGTGAACAAGACGGATTCAGCCGTCCGAATCACCCACCTGCCGACAGGCATCGTCGTGCAATGCCAGAACGAACGGTCTCAACATGCCAACCGCCGCGTGGCGATGAATATCCTACGCTCGCGCCTGTTTGACCTCAAGCGTCGGGAGCAGGAGGCCAAACTTGCGGAGCTTCGCGGTGAGCATCAGAAGATTGAGTGGGGCAGCCAGATACGCTCTTATGTCTTTCAGCCTTACACCATGGTCAAGGACCATCGCACCGGAGTCGAAACGGCCAACGTGCAGGCCGTTATAAACGGCGACCTGGACCAGTTTATCAACGCTTACCTGCAGATGAATGTCGGGGCGGCGCCATCCGGTAACTAACGGCCAAACGGCACAGGATAAACACTTATGCGGCTCTTGGACAGGCTCCTAATCATCGGCATCGGCATCGGCTTGCTCGGAGCCAGCGTGCCAATCGCCCGCCGGATGGCTGCCGAGGTGAACAACCGCACGGTGGAAATCACCGTAGATGGCGCTGATGTCGTGCAACTGGCCGGTATGTCCCATCACGACCTGCCTACAGTATTTGCAGACCTCAAATCAGCCGGCGTAACGAGCATCGCGGTCTATGAGGATACTCTGCAGAGCCTGCAGGAATCCGGACAGGTGAGCATCCGGTCCGCTCCGGACGTGCTCAGCATGCAGCCGCAGGCTGGCACCTACTTGGTCACTGACGACCTCCGGTTGGCGCGCCGTGTCCATGATGCCCTCTCGAACAAACTCGCGCCCGAGTGGGGCCGGCGCGTGCCTCCTTCGCGCCTTATGCGCTTGCCGCTGACCGAAACCCAGCTCAAAGATATCGGCCTGGGATTCCCGGAGGGCCTGATGAGGCAGATTCATGCTGCGGGCCTGCAGGTGGTCGCCCGGCCGATGACATACCCATTCACTGAACGCAGCGCGATTGACTATATCGCGGGGACATGCGCGAGATTGGATGCGCGCACGCTGATTTTCACGGGCTCCTGCGTTATGGGGAACCGCGCGCTGCTCGGATACACAGCCGATGTGCTCCAGCGTGATGGACTCGCCTATGGCTCGGTGGAGATGGGCAAGCAGCTCGGCGATAACGGGCTTGGGCGGCGGCTGGACGGCCGGATTATCCGCGTTCACAGCATCCCCCAGCCGGAAATGATGACCATGTCGCCGGCGGATGCGGTGGCGCGATTCATCCGCGGGGCAAAGGAGCGCGGCATCCGCCTCTTTTATGTTCGGCTCTTCGGACGGGCGGCCACGGATGTCTACCAGACGGAACTGGCCTATCTGAGGAAGCTCTCAGCCGCCGTGGAGCAGGCCGGATTTGAGTTGGGGCGGGCCAGTCCACCGGAAAAGGTTGCTGTCCCGACACCCGCGCGGGTACTCGTGGCCATTGGGACAATCGCCTGCCTGCTTTTATTGTTTCGGCGCATGTTCCCTGTTTCGGACCGGACCAATGGGATACTGCTGGTCATCGGGCTGGTGCTGGCGGGTTTGCTTGCGGTCAGAGGAGACAATGGCGCGAATATACTTGCTCTTCTTGCGGCGGTTGCCTTCCCCACCCTGGCGGTTTACGTCTTTTCGGAGCGCCTCGACGGCTTAGCATCCCCGACAAACAGCAAGCGGCACCCTCGTTTGGGCGCACTGCTTGCCTGTGGGGCATTGTGGCTACTGCTGTGCACGGGTATCACATTAATCGGAGCGTTCTACATTGCAGGCATCTTGGGCAACACGCTTTTCATGACGCATGTGGAACAATTCTCCGGAGTAAAGCTTGCCCATGGCCTGCCTCTTCTTACCATCGTGGCGGTGTACGCCTTGAGCCTGTGGCGGCGTGCAGACGAACCTGCGCAGTACTGGGCGCGGGTGCGCAGGACTGGCCGCCGGTTTGCGGATGCGGCGGTGACGAACGGTGCTCTCATCCTTGCGGTTGTCGTTCTTGGCGCGGCTGCTGTGCTGATTGCCCGTTCCGGCAACGAGCCTGGGCTGCATGTACCGGCCATCGAGCTGAAGCTGCGCCAGTTTCTGGAGAACACACTTATTGCGCGGCCTCGTACCAAGGAGTTTCTTGTAGGCCATCCGCTTCTTGTGCTCTCTTATGCCTTTTGCCTGTGGGGCTGGCGGCGTGCGCTGCCGCTGTGTGTTGTGGGCGGGATGGTTGGACAGGTCTCCGTCGTTAACACGTTCTGTCACATTCACACACCGCTGTGGTTTTCTCTGCTACGGACCGCAAACGGTCTGTGGCTGGGCATTCTGCTCGGCGGGGCATTGGTCGCCGCCGTTTACTTATTCCAGCGTGCAACCCCGGCATGGGCTGCACCAGAGGAACCGAACGGCGATAGGGCTGGATGAAGACTATTCTTCTGTCGGGATATTACGGCTTTGGCAATCTGGGTGACGAGGCGCTCCTTGCCGGTACGGTGCAGATGCTCCGCCGGTACGCGCCGGACCTGCGGATTATAGTGCTCTCGGCGGCTCCAGCCCGGACACACGCAGACCACTCTGTGGAGGCTCTCCAGCGATGGAACTTGCCGCAAGTCCTGCGGGCCATGCGCGGAAGCGACCTTTTCGTCAGCGGCGGCGGAGGGCTGATTCAGGATGCAACGAGCTGGCGTTCCCCGCTTTATTATCTTGGGTTAATCGCAGCGGCCCGTTTGCTCCGCAAGCCGGTGATGATCTACGCGCAAGGGATTGGGCCCTTGCGTAATAGCATCAATATTGAACTTGCGCGGCGGCTGCTGTCCGGAGCCTGCGCAATCACGGTTCGCGATGAACATTCCGCGGAGTGGCTCCGCCGGCATAGGGTGGCAAGGCCGGTAACGGTTAC
>JALGUK010000273.1 GCA_029820875.1 Candidatus Zipacnadia bacterium | reverse complement strand
CTTGTATGGCACATGGATGAACCAATCGCCGACGCCGCGGCCCTCCCGACGTTCCTCATCTCGCGCTTCGCCCGTCAGAAAGTGACCGTTGCTCTCACCGGTGAGGGCGGTGACGAGTTCTACGGCGGTTATCCGCGCTATTTCCTCTTTCGGTGGGCGAAGATGCTGCAGCGGCTGCCGCGTGTGCTGCGTGAGGAGATTATCCTCCGGCTCGTTCGGCGGGCACCGTTGTCGGACTTCGTTCAACGCATGCTCCAGCGAATGCTGTCGGACGGCACCGACGCCGAGCGGCATCTGAGCTGGGTCTCCAATTTCACGCCCGGGCAGGTGTCCGCCCTCCTGCGGGACGGCGCCCGGGCAACAAGGCCGACGGAGTTTATTGAAAAAGCACTGGCGGAGGCGCAGGGCGATGACCTAATCCACCGATTGATGTGCTTCGACGCAACCGTTTGGCTGGTGGACGATATCCTCGCGAAAGTGGACAAGATGACCATGGCGACCTCGCTGGAGGCGCGCGTGCCGTTGCTTGACCATGAACTGCTTGAGTTTGTCGCGTCCCTGCCGTCGAAGCTGAAGGTCCGCGGAATGACCACCAAGTACCTGCTGCGCAAGTTCGCTCGGCGCCTTCTGCCGAAGCACATCGCGGCTCGGCCCAAGCATGCCTTTGTCGTGCCGTTGGACGAATGGTTCCGAGGAGAGTTGCGTCAGACGGCCGAGGCCACTTTTCTTGCCTCGGACGCCCGAATCTCTGAGTACCTCAATATGGAGACCGTTCGGGATGTCGCCGACTCGCACTTCGCGGGCACAGCGCGCAACGGCCAGCTTCTGTGGAATCTGCTATGTCTGGAATTGTGGCACCGCATTTTTATAGACCAGACCCTTCATCCACCCTCGGCGCTTGAGGTCGCCCAGTTGCCAATCGAAGGAAGAATGTAACAAGGTGGCTCACCCTGAGAAGCGTCTGAGAATCTGCATTTCAGCACACAACCCCGCCGAGGGCGGCGGAGTTTTGGCTGTCACCCGGGCGCTGGTGCGAATTCTGAACCGACAAGGATATGAGCTGCGGCTCTTGTGGCCGTCCCATTCGCTTGGTAAAGCAGCGTGGCGAATAAATGACAGCCCTTTCCCGGACGCCGCCTCCTTCGAGCTGCCCTCCATTCCCCAGCTCGAAGCGCTCCGTTATACCATTCCTGCGCTCTTCGGCCGTCGCATCGCCGAGGATGCCGACATCTATCAGTCCGTCGGCGGTCCCAATCTGACGGCGCTGCCGCTTGCACTGTGGGGCAAATCTTACGTGTGCTGGATGGCGACGACCCTCGCAGACGAGCGTGCCGTTCAGATGCTTTCGGCGGGCTGGTCGCGCGAATGGTGGTACTTCCGGGCCAACCAGCCGCTGTTTCCCATCACGCGCCGCCTGGAAGCTTACGCATGCCGCGCCGCAAGGCGCGTACTGGCAATGAGCAGTTACGCCGCCCGCGCCGTCGAAACCGAGTACGGCGTGCCGCCGGAGCGGATTCAGCGCGTGCCTGCTCCCGTGGATACAAGCCGGTTCAACGAGGATGTCGAGCCGCTCCAACCAGTTAGCGGACCATTCATATTGACCGTCGCGCGCGCCGATGACCCTCGCAAGAATCTGCCGATGCTCCTGCGCGCTTTCAGCATTGTAAGAGACGATTTCCCGGACCTGCACCTGGTCATCGTGGGCAAACAGCCGGCGACTCCTCGCCTTCAGGAGCAGGCCGGCAGGCTCGGCGTGGCTGAGTTTTTTCACCTCCTCGGCTCCGTGCCCGACGGCGATATCCCGCGCCTGTGCCGCGGCGCCGAGGTGTTCGCATTATCGTCCCTGCAGGAGGGACTGGGCATTGCAGGGCTGGAGGCAATGGCCTGCGGCACGCCGGTTGTGGCAACAAGATGCGGGGGACCGGAGGATTATGTGCTGGACGGCCGCACCGGCCTGCTTGTGACGAACAATGACGCCGAGGCCTTTGCCGGTGCCCTGGCGAAGTGTCTCGAAGATGCGGAGTTTCGAGCTTCATTGGGAACTGCCGCGGCGGCTCTCGTTAGACAACAGTTCTCGTTTGAGGCCGTGGAATCCCGCTTCATTGAGGTCTATAAGGAGGTCTACCCGGAGCTGTTTGGCTGAGGACGCCTCGTGCATCCGGTGACACCTGCGGATTTCAAGGGAGACCGATGAAAACGGCGCGCATTCTGTATGTAGACCACGCGATAGAGATAGGCGGCGCTCAGAAGAGCCTGCTGGACCTCCTCCGCCACCTGGACAAAAGGCGGTTCGAGCCGGTGCTGCTTCACGCCCCTGGCGCGCAGTGGGCGGCCCAGGCGGCCGCGGCAGGCGTCCGGCTTCGAGAGGCACGCCTCTGCGGGCCGCTCTTTCAGGTGCGTCGCGAAAGCCTCCGGCCGGGGCTTGCAGGCAATCTGGGGGCCATCTTGCATGCACCCGGGCCGGTGCTCGAGGTCCTGCAGGCCATCCGACACGAGGGCGCCGACCTGGTGCATTCCAATACGCTCAAAACGCACCTCATCGCCGGCCTGGCGGCACGGCTGGCGAGGCGGCCCGTGGTGTGGCACGTACGCGATATTCTTGACCCAGGCCCGGCTCGCCGTCTCCTGCAGGCGGCGGCACGCCTCTTGCGGCCCCATGTAATCGCCATTTCCGAGGCGGTCATGGCCACCCTTGATACGCATCCAGACCACCTCAAAACGGTCGTCCACAACGGCGTGGACCCGGCTGCCCTGCGCCCTCGAACCGACCGCGCCGCGGTGCGCAAGGCGCTTGGAATCCCCGACGAGGCGCTTGTGTTCATAACCGTAGGACGCCTCAGCCCGTGGAAGGGCCACAAGACGTTAATGGAGGCGTTCGGCCTGTTACCGGACCTGGGGGACGTGCGGCTTCTTGTCGTGGGGGATTGCGCGTTCTGGGAGAAAAGTTACCGACGCGAGCTTGAGGAATTCGCTCAACAACAAGGGATCGCCGACCGGACGATTTTCACCGGCCATCGCGAGGACGTCCCCGACCTGCTTGCCGCCTCGGACGTCTTTTGCCTGCCATCACGCAACGAACCCTTCGGGCGTGTAATCATCGAAGCGATGGCCGTAGGGCTGCCGGTGGTGGCAACCCGCGGGGGCGGCGTTCCCGAGATAATCCAGGACGGCCAGGAAGGGCTGCTGGTGCCCATAGACAGCCCTCGGGAATTGGCGGACGCCCTCGCGCAGCTCCTCAAGGACCCTGCCATCCGCCGACAGATGGGAGAGGCGGGCCGGCGGCGCGTCC
>JALGUK010000272.1 GCA_029820875.1 Candidatus Zipacnadia bacterium | reverse complement strand
GCGCCTAAAAGGCCACCGAGCGCCAATTCCCGCGCGGTTCGCAGACTCGGCTCTACAGACGGCTCGTCAGATGGCTGCTGTGACATCTTGGAGATTCCCCTTCATATCACATAATACTATATGATAACACGATTTGTCAAATCATGCTACACAACGAAGTGTCTCCAGAGCCGCCTTGGAGAAGGATTGTCTGTGGAGGTAGCCGAATAGGCTGGAACATTCTGACACCTGAGAGGTAATGTTGAACATGCGGCAAGCCGTTGCAGTGACTGTGCTTCTACTCACGGTATCTGTTGCCCTCGGGATGCCTGTCGTGGACCACGCCTACTACGCACCCGATCGGGGGACACCCTACGAGTGGTTCGAGGGCGCGAAGGACATCCAGACTTACTTCAAGGAGGACTACAGGGCGGCGGGATACATCTATCTCTACGTCCGCAACGACGGCGATGCAGCAATCACAGCCACAGAGTTCCTCCTAAATGGCCGTCCATGCGCCCAGCTGCGCGAAGAGGAGCATTCAGTTATCTGGTGGCGACTGCTTCCCAATCCGGTGCCGCCGGGGAGGGTTGGGGAGGTCGCCATCCGCCTGCGCAACCCGATGACCCAGCCGGTCCGCGTGAGCGTGCGATTCGATGACGGACAGACCGTCAGCCAACGAGTTACACCTGGTCCACCCGCTATTCGCATCGAGACTGTAGGCTTCGATGAACAGATGCGGTCACCGTTCCTCGTCGTGGAGCGGTTGACGGACATCCCGGTGAAGTTAACGCGGGTCCTTTTGGACGGTGAGGATGTAACCGCTGCGGCGAAACTACTTGACCCGGACTTTGTGTCCGGCACATGTCCCATCACACTGAAGCTTGCGGCGCCGCTCGAGTACGGCTCCTACCACGTTTATGGGGTGCGGACAGCAGCAGGAGAGACGGTCTGCTGCTGTGTCCGCACTTACGACGGTTGGGTTCCGCTCGCGAGCTACGGGTCGGATTCATACCAGGAATATGCCCGCAACGGATGCAACGGCCACTTCAACTTCGGTCGGCACAATCGAGCCGCGCTCGACGAGCATGCCCGCTTGCACATGCGCGCGGCATTCCACTTGAATCAAGCTATGCCCCCAGATTACGCGATTGCACACCCTGCACTCATGGCATATCTGCACATTGACGAACCGGACTGCGCGGATTACCGCATAGAGAGCATTCCGCATCGGGCGCGCATCGGCTACCATGCCCAGGAGCTTGTTGAGCGCCAGCAACAGTGGCGCAGGCTCGACCCACGCACGTTCAGCATGATTACCATAGACCAAACGTATAAGCCTGCTAACTATTACATCTACGGCCCCCTGGCGGATATGACCAACGCGGATTGCTATCCGCTCATGTGGGGTGACGGCACGCCGATGACGCGCATTCGAGAGGTAGCCGAGACAGCACGGTGTGCAACGGGTCCGCGCCCGCTGATTTTCACGTTCGAGAGCGGCTTTCCGGAGCCGATTGACCCTGAAGCACGGCAGGAGCGGGATCTTCCCCGTCCGATGTTCCCTGAGGAAGTGCGGATCGAGATGCTGTACGCCGTCGGCGCGGGCGCGCGCGGGCTGTCACACTTCATCTTCTGCACCGAAAAGTCGGGCGATTCGATTCTCCACGGCAGCAACGAGTATCCCGAGGTGTGGAACGAGATAGGTGAGACTTACCGCGCTCTGGAGCATGTTGCGCCGTTGCTGGCGCTGGCTCATCCGACGCGTCTAGCGACCAGTAAGAACGAGAAGCTCTGGCTGCGAACCCTCATCTGTGGCCCGGACGCGCTGCTGCTGGTGGCGGTCAACGATGATTACTCCTCCGAGCGCCTAAACTTCCGTCATAGCCCCCTTGAGAACGTCCGGATTACCTTGCCGGAGCTTCCATGGTGGGGCGGGAAGACGAAGTACACGGCGCGAGTTACGCAATACGGTTTCGAGCCGCTTGGCAAGCCTATTGTGGCCGGGGAAGACTATTTCACCCTCGATAGACTCGACGTCGGGGAGATTTTCATCGTGACTACCAATCCATCCTCGCTGGAACGCCTCGATCGGCGATATAAGCGCCGCGACCGGGCAATCGCCGAGGGACTGCTGCATCAGTGGCGCATTGACCTAGCCGGGCGTGCCGCCGCACGGGAGGTAATGCGCAAAATTGTTGGTGGTTTCGATGAGTATATGGCAAGCGGCGAACCAGTGGCGGCGTATACCATAACCGCAGATGCGCCATTCTGGAATCCGAAACGCGAGCAGCGCAATGTGTTTGAATTCGGCCAGAACGAACCCGGCAAAGCGCCGGAAAAGGGTGCGCAATGGAGGGTGAATATCACTGCCGAGCAGGCCGGTCAAGATTTTGTCATCTACTTTGTACACGGGAATTGGGGCCGTCCCTGTGTCTTCTCGGTAGCGGCACCCGACGGTGCTGAATTGATATCCGAAACGCTAACGGCGCCCATCAGTGGTGTGATTAAGAGAATCAGAGTGCACTTTGCTAAGGCCGGGGAGTATGTCGTCCGGTACTTGCAGCCGGGCGACGGACCCAAGGGCGGCCGGGTTTCCCGCGAGATCTACGTAGTTCCGGCGCACCTGGAGCCGCCTGATGTGCCGTAGCCGCCGGTATGTACGATGGACCGCGCCTCGGCGGAGCAATTATCGCAGCGCCTCGTCCAGCATAGTGAGGTAGTTCTGCAACGGAATGTAACTGGGAATCGAATTGCCGGAGCCGACTGCGAACCGCCCGCGCGGCGCGCAGGTGTCAATAACCGAGCGGACGTACCGGCGGAGTTGCTCCGGCGTGTCCATCGTTAGCCGGTTGATGTCCACACCGCCGAGCACCCCAATCCGGTCTCCGTAGAGTTCCTGAAACTGCGCGATGGGTATGATCACGTCCTCGAACGAGTGCTTGGCGTCAATCCCAACGTCCTCAATCAGGTCCTCCATAACGGTCTCGACGTTCCCGCACGAGTGCAAGAAGTAAGGAATGCCCGCTTGGTGTGCAACCTGAGCGAGGCGTTTATGCCAGGGGAGGACGAATTTGCGCAGGTCGTCGGGCGCGATGAGCGTCTGGCTCTTGAAGCCCATATCATCCCCCTGGAAGAGCGCGATTACGCCGTCAAACTCGACGAGCCGCCGGTAGTACTCGACCATCAGCTCGCCAAGGCGATCGCTGACCGCTTGCACGAGTTCGGGATTGTCGTAGAGCGCGATGCACAGCCCCTCGTATGACATAATCCAACTGAGGTGCTCGAACATTCCGCCTCCGTGGCAGGT
>JALGUK010000271.1 GCA_029820875.1 Candidatus Zipacnadia bacterium | reverse complement strand
CCAATGACCCGGAAGGGGGTGCGGTAGAGATCCTCCGCCGCTCCGACCCGCACACTCTGCAGAAGGATAATTCATACGTTCGGCTCGCACCGCGAAAGGTCAAGGACGTCCTCGACCGATTCATGTGGAGCGAGAGTGAACTCGCTCGCCGGTGCCACTTGAACCGGAAAACCGTCTTTCGTGCCTGTAGAGGCGATTGGATTCGCCACCGTACATTGGCGCGGATCCTCAGAACGCTCAACGATCACATCAGAGCGAGTGGTGACGGTCCAACTCTGGACCGTTTCGATTTAGACCAATCTAATCAATAGGTTAGGGCTTCCTCTGACCGCTTTCCTCTTCGCTGCTACCCGTGAGGGCACCTTTTCAGTCGCAGGTCTTGGACCGATTGTGCCCCAAGAATATCTGGAAAAGTCTCCTCCAGGCGGCAATAGATCAGTTGAGGATGTTACCGAACACTCTAGCTACGAAGGTGCCACTGGAGAGCAAGAAGAAATTTCTCACCGTCTGTGAAATCGTGGATGAGTATGGCGGTTCCGTGAGTGCTTGGCGGAAGCGCATCCTTCGGAAAGAGATCCGCTACTACAAGGCCGGCCGCAGTGTCTTTGTCGCACGGGCGGATCTCGATCGCTGGTTTGCCGAAAGGGTGGTGGAGCCGGTGGGGCGGAGCTCTGTGGGTAAGCAAGGCACCGAGGGCCGGCGTGCCCGATCAACTGCCCAGGCTGACGGAGGTGATCGGAATGCGTAACACACACCTCGACGCGCCCGAGAGCATGATGGAGGCGGCCCTTCGGTATGCTCGCCTCGGCTTGCCGCTCTTCCCGCTCCATTCAGTTCACGAGGGGCGCTGCACCTGTGGACGCCCGGATTGTGGGTCCGCTGGCAAACACCCGCGAACGCCTCACGGCTTCAAGGAAGCTAGCAGGAGCGCGGAGCAGATTCGACGATGGTGGAAGAAATGGCCGGACGCTAACATCGGCGTACCCACTGGCTCTACGACCTTACTTCTGGTAGTGGACGTGGACCCGAGAAACGGCGGCGACGCGTCGCTCAAGGAGCTGGAGTCAAAGCGCGGGCCGTTTCCCGAGACAGCGCGACAACTCACGGGCGGAGGGGGCATCCACTTCTTCTTTCGTTACCCGGGCGGTCCAGCACCCAAGAGCCTCGCCAAAGGCATAGATCTGAAGGGTGATGGCGGGTACGTGGTTTTGGCGCCCTCCAGCCACAAGAACGGTAATCGATACCGCTGGACAACTCAGGAGGGTGCCGAAGCTCTCCGCCACGTGAGCGACGCTCCAGCGTGGTTGCTGCGTTGCATCAAAACGCGGCGGGAGGACGAAGCGCCGCAGCAAGGGCAAGCGGCGCTCACGCGGAGCCAAGGCGCGCGAGAAGGGCATGGAGCACCGACCTGGAGCCCTGGGGAGCGCAACAACAGGCTCGCGTCACTCGCTGGAGCAATGCGTCGCTGGGGAGCGGGCTTGGAAGCGATCGAGGCGGCTTTGAATAAGCAGAACCGCTGGTGCTGCTCTCCGCCGTTGCCGGAATCCGAAGTCCGGAGCATTGCCCAGAGCATTGGCCGGTACGCGCCGGCGGTGGTGCGAAAGCAAGCGTTGCGCGTCGAGGACGTTCCCCCGATATGGAGCTTCGAGGCACGAACATCGTGGCTTATCGCCGACCTGCTTCCAGAAGCGGCTGTCACGCTACTCACCGGGGAGAGCGGCATAGGGAAATCCACATTTGCACTGGCTTTGGCCGCTGCTGTAGCTCATGGCGACAAGTTCCTTGGGAAGGAAACGAGACAGCGGAAAGTGGTCTATCTCGACCGAGAAAACCCAGTCGCCATTGTGAAAGAGCGCCTGCATCGGATGGGCATCAAGCCGACACAGAACCTGACCGTGTGGGGCGGCTGGGTCTGTTCAGAGCCACCTGGTCCCGATACTCCGGAGATTCTCCGAGTTTGCCGAGCAGCACAAGCCACTGTTCCTCTTCGACTCGCTTGTGGCCTTCCACCCCGGCTCGGAGCAAGACGCCACCGAGACTCGACGGTTCCTGGACCGCTTTCGGCGCCTCGGGAATCTGGGAGCCACGGTGTTGGTCATTCACCATACGGGCAAGGCAGAGACGGCAAAGATCTACCGCGGCAGTTCGGACATCAAGGCGGCCGTGGATCTGGCGTTCGTCTTCGGGCGGCTGAGCGGGGGAGCTGATCACGGGCTTGGTCGGCTGCGTTTACGTCAGTTCAAGAACCGCTTGGCGGAGGAAACCACGGTGGTGGTGGAGTGGACTGGAAACGGCTTTTCGATCTGCTCTGATCCGCAGACGCTTGCTCAAGGAACAGACCGCAATGTGATCGAAGAAATTCTTAAGCAGAACCCCGGCGCCAACCAGAGAGAGCTGATAGAACTTGCCCGCGAGCGAGGTGTCACTTACCACCGGGCGAGAAGTGCACTGGACACGGGTACCAGGGAAGGCTGGCTGGACGTCTCGACCGGTAACCGGGGACAGAAGATATACTCTCTAGCCGACGAGCCCTGTTGGGTAGGAGAGATCTGACGAAGGTTTTCAGTTTTGCACTTACTACGGCGCGAAAAGCTGAAAAGCTGCAGCAACTTGTTCATAGGGAACAAGTTAGAGGTTTTCACTGAGGTGCTCAGTTTATCCGAGTTAGTAGGGGGCTGAAATGACAGTTCCTGAGGCTATCGAAACAGTGCAGACAACCGGGAGCTTAGAGGTTGTCGGCGACAGGATTCGGTACCGAGTGCGCCTCCACGGATCCGTCACGGCGAGGATTGAGGAAGCTCTGGCGACTCTGCGCAGCCGGAAAGCCGAAGCTCTGGCATTACTCCGCGAGCCCCGGCCCCTCGAAGCCGTTCTGGAGGGCCAAGCGATCGAGCTGTGGCTCGCAGGAGGCGATCGGCTATTCATCGTTGCCGACGAGGAAGACGCAAAACTGTTGGAGCAGGAGCAAGGTTGTGTCTATACCGCCGAAGAAGTGCGGCATGTGATTCGGATCAAAGATCCCGAGATTGTGCAAGAAATTCACCGGTGGAAGCGGAAGTTTAACGCTCGCATCAGCGGCGTCCAGCGGGACTACGAGGACATGGCACGGTGACGTAGCAGGCCGCCGGGGGCAATTCAATTGAAGGAGATGTGGAGATGCGCATTGCTGATACGCATGTACCGCCTCCGGTTTCTTGGACAGTTTTTTGAATTATCGTCATGCGGCAACCTCGAGGGCAAGCAGCCGGTGACGAGCCTGCCGCGGGGACTCAAACCGGAGCCGCTCCACG
>JALGUK010000270.1 GCA_029820875.1 Candidatus Zipacnadia bacterium | reverse complement strand
TCAATAGCGGGTTTAGACACTTCGGAGTTTTCTTGGTTCCGCAGCATAAGCAATCCGACGAGCACTATTATAAGCGATATCCCTACAATTGGGCAATCACCCAGCCGCATGTACAGCGTCAGGCCCTGGCGTGGACTCAGCCGCGCGACCACGAAGTCTGTAGTAAACGGCGGGATGGACGCAACGACCTCCCCGTATGGGTCAATCACGCACGTCTCCCCCGTGGTGCCGATGCGCATGAAGTAGCGCCGACTCTCCACCGCCCGCAGCGCCGCCATGTTGGAGTGCTGCGGCACTTCAGCCGACTTGCCGAACCATCCTTCACTTGTAATGTGAGCGATGGCTGTCCCGCCGCGACGTACCGACTCGCGAGTCAGGGCCGGCAGTTGAGATTCATAGCAGATGAGGATCGCGAGCGGCATGTCGGGAAACGGCAGAGGAGTCGCGTCGCTACCGGGTGTTAAATCACGCCTTCGGATGGGATAGCGCTCAAGGAGCCTCGCGAGCTGCTTGCGAAATGGAACGTATTCCCCGTAAATAACGAGGTGCCGCTTGGCGTAGCGGCCCACGATATTGCCCTCCGGCGAGATCAGTGTGGCTGTATTGTACAGACGGCCCTGCTCATCCTCGTCGAAACAGCCGAGCAGAATATATGCACCGGTCTGCTTAGCTAAATCCGCTACCCTTTGCATCCAATAGGTCGAGTTTCTCAAAACAACGGGCAGGGCGGACTCCGGCCAGATGATGAGATCCACCGGCACGCGCGCGGCCTGCCGGGATAACCTGAAGTACGTCTCGGCGTTCTCGGCGACGTCGGCGGCGGTGGGGAATATCTCGTTCAGGGTATTGCCCTGAATGAGGGCGACTGACTTCCGCGGCCCGATGTAAAGGGGCCGCACGTGCCATTTTTGCAGTTGGATATTTCCCCAACAGGCCGCAGCAGCCACAAGTACCGCCGCCGCGAGGACCGCGGGCAATGGATTAATGGGGGTATGCACCGGCGATGTTCGCGTGCACCGTGGGAGTGCCAGTACGAGACACGCCAGCGCGGCGTTGGCTAAAACGAGCAAGAAGCTGATACCAAGCTCGCCGGTTACGCTGGCTAGTTGCAGGAGCGGTATATTGTCATGCTGGGTATGTGCGAGAACGCCGACAGTATATGCAACCGGCCCTGCATTCGCATGAACCCACTCGGTAAGGACCCATCCGCCGGCAATGGCGGAGGCTCCCGCCAGGCTGGATTTGCACCGCCCAAGGTGGGCGACAAGCAAAGCCAGCGGCAAAAAGAATGCGGAGTTCACCAGCGTCGCGGCGGCCCACGGTAGAATGCCGAATTGGCGCAGATATGAGGTCATCAGGCCGTAGAAGACGACCGCCCAGATGAACATATATCCTACAGCAGCACGCGGTCGCACCGTCAGCAGCACGCACAGCAACGGCACGAGCGCAAACCACGTCAGCCACCCGATGTCGCTCCACGGGTAAGCCAGACGCAGCAGCGCCGCCGACGCAATGGTCAGAAAAAGCCGCAAAAGTGTCATCGAGAGTATCGTCATAGGCCGAAACGGGGGACGTAAGCCCGCCGCAGGCCTACTGCGAGCCTTCCCTTTTCTTCTGCACGAACTCTGCTATGGAGTTGACGTTCTCGAACAGGTCAATGCTGAAGTCTTCCTCCTCGAACGTGATGCCGAACACGTCCTCCAGGCCCACAACCAGCTCGAAGAGGCTGACCGAGTCGATGTTGTAGGTCGCCATCAGCGGTGCGTCATCGTCAATGTCGGCGGGGTTAACTTTAAGAAAGAGGCGCTCCACTATCATGTGCTTGAGTTCGTCCTTGAGCTTCTCGTCGGCCATTCGGTAAACTGCCTCCTGCAAGATCAGTAAGCGCGCCCGAGCGTCTTTGCCCGGGGTTACTTTATCGCGTAAATGTGTACGGCAAGCTCCCCGAATGTGTCGGTGAAGCCGCCGTCATTTGCCCGGAGCTGTCTGTTCTCGTCAACGACGGTGATTTTGGCGCCGGCCTTGAGGCCGGGGGCGATAAATTGCGCCTCGCGTGCATCGCGCAGTAAGTTTACGGCAAACACATACACGGTGCCGTCCGGACCTCGTCGGCCCATTGCCTGCACCGGCAGCTTCCCGGCGGATTTGCACTTGATGCCTTCAACCTCAGGCCCCAGGATGACCGGCGCGAGCCTCGTGATTTGGGCGTTGAGCCGCTTGATTTCCTCCTGGTTCGTCGCTGGAATCGAGCACTGGGAATACCGCGGCTTCCAGACGTGCGGGAAATAGCCGATGCCCGTGGCGCCGTTGATGACGGCCATCCAGACCTCGGCCCGAATCTCATAGGGGAACGGAGGTCGGGCGTCGTCGGGAGTCCACTTGCTGCCGTTGGTGGTCTCGAGAATCACCCATACCGGTTGTTCCTTATTGGCAAGCCCTCGGAGCGCGGCGGTCGCGCCGGCTATCTCCGCTATGCGGTCCGGGCGGTTCCAGCCTTGAATCGGATAGTGGTCAAACCCGACGATGTCGGTCGCGGCGCAGTAGGCCCGGTAGATGTCGGGCCTGGCAGGCCCCATTTTGCGGTAGGGTTCGTAGAAGCGGGCTGTGAGATTCAGATAAACCGGTCGGCCTGAGTCGACCCGGCGCTTGCGGGCATAAAGGGCTACGAGTTGTTCGGGCGGAGTGCGAGCGACGATTTCAAACGGCGTTGACGGCGTGGCCCTTGAGGTGGTCAGTATGAACAGGTCCAGCCCCACGAGCAAGTCAGCGCCGACTTTGTCCGGCGCGCCGAGCGTTCGACCCTCCTGCACCTTGATTTCAAAGCGGTGTTCCCCGGCCGTGAGGTCAACATCGCCGTAGCGGTGCCAGCCCACCGACTGGTTCTTGCCCACCTTGCGTTCCTCAACCGGTCGCAGGCTGCGGGGGGAACTCCGCCACGGTCCGTCATCGAAGCGCCAGTCCGTAGGGGAGGTATAAGCCTTCGTCATCCCGCGGTCCCACAGGACATAGGTGGCGGTGCGGGGCACATTCACGCGGTAGCGCGCCCGCAACGGGGCATTTGGAAGCTCGTCCATCGAGGCCGTCAGCCAGCGGCCGCCGCTGAGCTGCTTGTGTTCATTCACCAGCCAGCTCGTCTTCGGAAAGTTGGTTTCTGCAGGCTGCTCGGCCTCTATGAATACCGTCTCGCCGTCCATTGCAGGGAGGTCGGGTTCATCGCCGTACATCCAGGTCAGTAGCGCAGGATGGTCCTTCAGTGCAAGGTTCTCCTCGCTGAGACTGATGACTCCCCACATATTGGCGGCATGCAGCGCATCGAGGAATTCCCGGGCGGACTCCCCGGAGGCGCCCTCGCCCATGAGCGTGTTGATTCCGAGACCCTTGTGGAATTCGATTAACCGGACGGGCTGCAGCCACATGAAAAGCGGGAAGAAGGGCTTCCCATCCACAAGCAGGGCGCGGTTGGGACCGATTCTGACATCGGCCGCATGGCTGGGCGAGACGCCCGCGAGCAGGGCAATGAGTGCGATGATGGTACAGAAGGTACAGGCCTCTTTACGTCGCATGGGTGCGACCCTCTCCCTGCCGTCTGCTGCTCTTACGGCAGCCGTGGAACGTCCAGGTCCTCCCACCGGCACTCCTCGTCCGGCGGGCCGTCCTCGAGAGAGAACATGTGGTGCCATTTCCGCTTGAAGAGTATACCATGTTTTATTGTGAGGTACTTGAAATTGAGTTCTCTGGAACCGTCGGTGGTGACGTTTTCATAGTGAACAAATTCCGGGTCGGGAGTGTAAAGCACCTCAAAGCCCTCGCTGCGCGCCCGGTAGCAGTAGTCGAGGTCCTCGTATTGAACCGGGTTGAACGCTTCGTCGAGGAAGCCGCAACGCTCGAAAACATCCGCCTTCATCATCCAGCACGCGCTGATTGCCGCCTGGAGGGTTCGGCGCCGGTTGAAGCGCGGGTCATCTGACGGCTCGCCCCGGCCGAGATACTTGACCCTCCCGGTGCGCGAGATTCCGATTCCCGCACATTCAATTCGGCGTGGCTCGCCCGGGAAGAGCAGTTTGGGGGCGACAATGCCGGCTCGCGGTTGCCTCCCCAACTCGTTCAGCAGCTTCTGCATCCACTGCGGGTCTATCGCTTCCACATCGTTGTCCATGAAGACGATGAATCGCCCACGTACCTTCTCGAGCGCCTGGTTGCGGCCGCGGACCGCCCCCACGTTCGTGTCGTTGAGTATCAGCTCGCAGCCTATA
>JALGUK010000269.1 GCA_029820875.1 Candidatus Zipacnadia bacterium | reverse complement strand
ACGCAGGCCTTGCTTCCCCATTGCCTCAAGGTAGGCCGCCGCAATCAATGCGCACAGGGCCTGGTTTGTGCAGATGTTGCTTGTAGCCCGCCCGCGACGAATGTGCTGTTCGCGAGTCTGAAGCGCAAGCACGAATCCGCGTTGCCCATTCGCGTCATAGGCCTCGCCGACTACTCTCCCGGGAATGCGCCGCCTGAGAGCGTTTCCCAGGCCTTGCGCCTCCCCTACGGCGATGTCGACACCAAACGCGCCCGGAGGTTTAAGCAGACCGAGGGAAATCGGGTCCACAGAAGCGATTACTTGTGCATCGGCTGCGTGAGAGATGGTGGAGATTTCATCCATCGGCTCCAGAAGGCCGAAGAAGTTCGGATGTTGCACTACCACACACGCGGCACGCTCGCGAAGCGCCGCCCGGAGTGCTTCAAGGCTGTCCACTGCTGGAAGTCCAGGGCACTTGCTCGACGGTGATATCCAGGCCGCCGACGTAAGTCCGGACCGTCTGGACATACTGAGGATTTACGGCTCCAGCAAGGACAATTCGGCTGCAACCGCTCGTGTGAACCGCCATCAGAACGGCCTCACTGAGGGCGGTCGCCCCGTCATAGACGGAGGCATTTGAGATGTCCATCGCCGTCAGTTCGCAAATCAGCGTCTGGAACTCGTAAATCACCTGCAGAATTCCCTGGCTTATCTCCGCCTGATAGGGCGTGTAGGCCGTGTACAGCTCAGACTTGCGCGCAACATCCTCAACGATAGCCGGTATGAAGTGGTCGTAGGCTCCCGCGCCGAGAAAACACGGCATTTGGTCTATGTTCTTGTTCCGGGCGGCAAGCTCGGTCAAGTGGCTGATAAGCTCCGGCTCCGACATCGCTTGCGGCAGATCAAGCTGCCGCTTCAAGCGGCAGTCGTTGGGAATCTGGGCGAAGAGGTCCTCTACGGAAGAGACGCCGATTGCTTCAAGCATCGCCCTGCGGTCATCTTGGGTGACGGGAATGTAGTCCACTCCAGTTCACACCCCTAACAGGCTTCAGCTCGCCCTCAAAGCTAATTCGTGCCCTCGGCGTGGTTGCTGTATTCTTCAGGACTTAGCAGGGATTCGAGCTCCTCCGGGTTACTTGGTGCGATAACGACGAGCCACCCACCCTCGTACGGCTCTTCATTCGCCAACTCCGGAGCATCCGAAAGCGCATCATTGACCTCGACTATCTCGCCGGTGACCGGCGCATACAGGTCCGCGACCGCCTTCACGCTCTCAATGGTTCCATACGGCTCTCCCTGCTCGACATTAGTCCCCACCTCCGGCAATTCGACGAACACAATGTCCCCCAGCTCACTTTGAGCGTAGTCGGTAATCCCTGTCCTTATGAGCCCCTCTTCATCGTGGGCCCACTCATGAGTCTCGGTGTATTTGAGGTCGTCTGGAATCTCGGTCATCACATTTCCTCCTGTATTACGACATAGGATAATCTGCGTCGCTGGTTTGGTGAATATTACTCTATTCCTCTGGTAGCGTTTCGGCCAACAACTCGACTATATGCCTGACCTGCACGTCCATCGCGTGTCGCCTTGCTCCATACCGCAACTGAATGATACACGCGGGGCACGAGGTCACAACAACCGGCGCTTCGGTATTCGCAATGTTGGACATCTTCCGGTCCAGGATTCTCATGGACATCTCATAATGTGAGACATTGAACGAACCGGCCCCGCCGCAGCACCAATCGTGCTCGACATGTTCGCGTAGTTCAAGCCCAGGCACGCTCGCCAGCAGCGCGCGCGGCTGCTCTGCAATGCCCTGGTAGCGGTTCAGATGGCAGGGATCGTGGAATGTGACCGTGATATTGACAGGGTTCGCAGCCCGCGCGGGCTCTACCTCCACGAGGAACTCGTTTATATCCTTAACTTGCTTTACGAATTGATGTGCGCGCTCCTCGTAGGCGTCGCCGGCGAGAATCTCAGGGTACTCTTTGAGAAATGCGCTGCAACTCGCGCAGTCCGTGACGATAGCGTCAACGGACATCTTCTCGAACACTTCGATGTTCTTTCGCGCAAGTTCACGCGCTGCGGGGAGGTCCCCGTAGGCGGCAGGAGGAAGGCCGCAGCAAAGGTTCTCTGCAATCAAGACTTCGCAACCGCGGCTGACGAGTACCTTTACCAGGCTTTCGCCCACCTCGGGCATGCCGAGGTTGGTTCCGCATCCTACGAAGTAAGCCACGCGCATTCGAGGTTTGGCAGGGCGGAGCCGCATCGTCGGCACCCGTTCGCGGAAAAACGTCGTCGGCAGGTCAACCACAAGGTCCTCGGCGTCTGACAACTTCTTGGAGACCAGTCTGAGCAGCCCAAGGCTCCTGGCGAGGTGTGAAAGCCCGCTGCGCTTGCCGAGGGCCATCAGCCTCACGTATCTGTCAAGCTTTCCGTATTCCTGCAGCAGGTTACGGAAGATGAACCGCTGCAAAGAGGTAAGTCCGCGCGCCTGCATGTAATCGGCGCGGGCCGCCGTCATAATCTGGTCAACCCTGACCTTGCTCGGACAAGCCTCAACACAAGCCTGGCAGAGCAGGCACTCGAAGAGGGGGTCGTCGAGGTCTTTGGTGAGCGGTGTCCGCCCGGCGAGCAGGTTCTGAATCAGCGTGTTGCGACCCCGCGCGACCTCGCTCTCGATACCGGTAACGCGGTAGGTGGGGCAGACGGCCTGGCAGAACCCGCAGCGGTTACAGCGGACCAGCTCATCTTCGACCAGTGACAGCTCAGGCAGTGCCATTGTCCATTGCCTTTCTTCGGTGCCGTGTCAAACCCGAGGCGACCGGCTCGGATGGTGACAGAAACGCCGTTGGCAGAACCTCGGCCGGATCGAAACGCGCCTTCAACCGTCGCATAACGTGAAGTCCATCAGGCGGCGGGGTAACAAGCCTCGTCTTTCCTCCCACGGTGACAGCCGTCATGGTCCCTTCCCACTCGGCGACGGCAGGTGCGACAGCGGTTTCGACGGCGTTGTCTATCTGCGCTTCTTCTTCGGTGACCAGGTGCACTATCCCGGTCTCCAGGCCGGCTACTATGGCGGTATCGAGCTTGTTGCAGATGTCAATCGCGTCCGGCACGCGTGAAATCGGGCAGCAGATTCTCCAGACGGCTTGCGGGCGGCCTGAGAGGGCGGGACTGCTGGCATCTGTAACCGCCTGCAACAGGCGAACCCGCTCTTCATCCTCGAGCGCAACCGGTGCATTCAGCCCTGCACCAAGAGCCGCATTGGCGGCGTCCAGGGCCTGGCGCGCTACCGCCTCGGTTGCGCCCTCAAAGTCAGCCAGAACCAGATTACCATCGTGTGGGAGAGTGACGCTTGACTGGCTGCAGATGCACTCGGCCGCCTCCGCATTGATGAACTCAAGCGCCGATGGGAGCAATTGGCTCTCCATGACCGCCCGGGCGAACGCAACGGCTTGCTTCGGCTCGGCGCATACAAATACCAGCGTCCTCGCGGACTCCGGCAGCGGAACCGTTCGTAACGTGACCTCCGTAATCGCCCCGAGGGTGCCCAGAGACCCTATAAAAAGCTTGGT
Organism: Candidatus Zipacnadia bacterium; assembly: GCA_029820875.1. Next base: position 165 of record JALGUK010000269.1, on the reverse strand, counting down.
CAAGTCGTACCCCGAGACATTCTTGACGGTCTTGCCCCCGCATCGTATCAGTTCGCCGGTAGCGACGGCGACTCTCATGCCGAGCACCAAATCACGCGCCTCCCCGTACCGCAGACGACGCGGTCCACTTCCGTTGGAGGCGATAACTCCACCAACTGTTGCCCC
>JALGUK010000268.1 GCA_029820875.1 Candidatus Zipacnadia bacterium | reverse complement strand
TCCTGCCTGCGATGCAACAACAAAAAAGGCGATCGAACACCGCGCGAGGCCGGCCTGACACTCCGGCGCCGTCCCGAGCGCCCTCATTATATCCCTTACATCCCGTTCTCCCGCTTCCTTGCCGCATGTGAGAACGACCAGTGGTGGCCGTATCTTTCGCCGTTCGCACAGGGCCTTGACATCCCGCGACACAAAGCGGACTCCCCCATGAAGGCATCTGCAGGGTAACGTCCGCTCAGGGGCACCGGCTGTCGCTCTGTCCAGTCGATTCGACAACTTCATTAGGAGGTAACAGTCGTGCGGCAAGGCGTAATGGTGCTCTTATCGGCATTAGTGCCTTTTCTCGTGGCGAATATGGTCGTCCCGCAGCAGTTGACACTGCAACAGCTACGCGAGGAGCGCAAGAAGGCAGCACACCGCCAACGGCGGATTATCTTCAACAACGACGGCGACGATGTCCTCGCCTATGCCTCCGCTCCGACTCCCGATGCGCTTCTGAAGGTGCGCACATCCGCCCTTGTCGGGTCCCAAGTTGATGCGATTTTCTACTGCACAACTCAGACCTTCGGAATGAGCCTCCACAACAGCCGCGTGACCCAGGTCCAGACGAGCCGAGAGGGTGTTTACTCCAAAAACATCGTCCCGGATCTGATTGCGCAAGGCACTGACGCACTCAGGATTATGGTGGAGTTCGGACACAACAACGGGATGGAAGTCTTCTGGTCCATGCGCATGAACGACGTCCATGATGGCAGCCCGGGCTATCCCTACATGTTTCCCCAGTGGAAAAAGAACCACCCGGAGTGCCTCTTCGGGACCCAGGATAACCGGCCGACAGGCGTCACCGACGGACGCGCCTGGGCCGGCGTGGACTACGGGCGAATGGCCGTCCGGGAGATGGCGTTCCGCACAATCGAGGAGGTATGCCGCAACTACGACATCGACGGCATCGAGCTAGATTTCTTCCGCCACCCTGCCTTCTTCAAGCGTCACGCGTGGGGTGAACCGCTTGGCCGCAAAGAGCTTGACATGATGACCGGCCTGATGCGGCGCGTCCGAAGGATGACCGAGGAGATCAGCATCGAGCGCGGCCGCCCGATACTCGTTGCTGTTCGTGTGCCCGATTCAGTGGGGTACTGCGAGGCGATCGGTCTCGATGTGACTCGATGGCTTAGGGAGGACCTAATCGACATTTTGGTCGCCAGCGGTTACTTCCGGTTGTCTCCCTGGAAGGACACAATCGCTCTGGGGCACAAGTACGGGGTTCCTGTGTACCCGTCGCTGGATGAATCAAGGATGCCGAACGACTCGCGGAACGTGCGGAATTCCATCCAGTGCTACCGAGCCCGGGCCATGAACTGCTGGAACGCCGGGGCGGATGGGATATATCTGTTCAACTTGTTCAATCCGAAAGCCCCTCACTGGCGACAGCTTGGAGACCCGCGGGAGCTTGAAAAGCTCGATAAACTATACGTCCTCGGTGCAAGGGGAATCTGGGCTGCCAACGTCTATCTCCCCCACGGGGATCGCTTCGCCACTCGCCCAATCCTGACCCCCGCACGCCCGGCGACGCTCGCGGTCGGCAAGCCGTATGTGATTACGCTTCCGATTGGTGATAACGTTCTGTGGGGCAAGAGCAAGGGCATCGTGCCCAAAATAACGCTCAGTCTGCAGACAGAGAGGCTCGCAAGCGCAGACTCCCTGTCGGTGACGCTCAACGGCACGACGCTTGACAACGGCGTGTTAGCCGGCGGCTGGCTCGAGTACAAGGTGAGCCTGGAACTGGTCCGGAAAGGTGAAAACCGCTTGGAGATCACCCTCTTGCAGGGTGAAGAGACCGTTGTCGTGCGGGACCTGCAGTTAGCGATCCATTACCAAAGGCCTGTCTGATTGTTATTCTGCTCGAGGCTATCAAGATGCCCGATGTCCGCGTTGTAAACGTTCAAAACTCAGTCATACGGGGGTCTGATGATGTATCGGCTAATCTGGATTAGTATTCTTTTATCATTTCCATTCGGAATGCCCGGCTTTGCCGCTGCCCAGGGTGAAGCGCACCAGAATGCGTTGCAAACGATGCGTAATGAGCGCAGCAAAGCAGCTCATCACCAGCGCCGGATTATCTTCAACAACGACGGAAACGAGCCGGTGTACTACTGCAAGGAGGCGACTGCCGAGGAACTTCTCTCCAAGCGGACCTCACCGCTTTCGGGGTCCCAGGTGGACAGCATCTTTTATTGTACGTGGAGCTCGGGCTTCGGGATGTTCACCCACCACACCAAGGTCGGGCAGGTCTTCACCACCACAAACGGCGTCTTCGAAAAGAACCTGACCAAGGAGTTCCTGGAGCGGGGACTGGATCCGTTGCAAGTGATGGTGGATTTCTGCAAGGAGCACGGTATCGAGATCTTTTGGTCCATGCGGATGAACGATGTCCACGACGGTGGTTACCCCGACATGGTTCCCAAGTGGAAGCACGAGCACCCCGAATATCTCTTCGGTACCCTCGAGAAGAAACCGCCCGCAATCCACGACAGTCGAGCCTGGTCGGCGGTTGACTACGGGCGTACCGCCGTTCGCGAGCGTGCCTTCCGCTTCATCGAGGAGGTCTGTAGGAACTACGATGTGGACGGAATCGAGATGGACTTCTTCAGGCACCCCGTCTACTTCAAGAAACTTGCCTGGGGCCAGCCGCTGACCCAGACTGACCTGGATATTATGACAGGGTTTGTCCGCCGTGTCCGAAGGATGACCGAAGGGATTGCCCTCGAGCGTGGTCGGCCGATACTGGTAGCGGCCAGGACACCGGATTCGGTCGAGTATTGCAGGCGGATCGGGTTGGACCTGGAGCGATGGATGAAGGACGGCCTGATTGACATCTGGGCCCCCAGCGGCTATTTCCATCTTACGCCCTGGGAGGAATCGGTCGCTCTCGGACACCGATACGGCGTCATGGTGTACCCCTGCCTCAGCGAATCCCGCATGAGGGGCAAGGCGGGCAGCGCCCGCAACCGCTTAGAGTCCTACCGTGCGCGCGCAATGAACGTATGGAACTCCGGGGCCGACGGGGTTTACATGTTCAACTACTTCAATCCCAGAAGCCCGCTCTGGAGGGAAGTCGGGGACCCGCAGCAGCTTCAGATGCCGACGGTTACCTGCCCGGAGGAAGCCGGCTTGCAACCCTCCCAACGCTCTCGCCTGAACGACCCGGGAAACTTCAGCCGGGCAAGACGCTCTCCGTCCCGCTTAATGTGGGTGAAAATGTGCTCTGGGGCAAAGCGCAGGGCATGGCGCCGGGAGTCACACTGGGCCTTCAGGTCGCCGGGCTCCCGGACCCGACTCAATTGTCCGTGAAGGTCAACGGTCAAGCACTCGGTCCGGGCAAGAAAAACAATGGGTGGCTGGAATATCAGCTAGCGCCCGAGCAGATAAAACAGGGCACGAACCGATTTGACATCGCGCTTAGTGCGGCGAGTTCCGCGCGGGTATCGGTGCAGGATTTGCGGCTCATCGTGGACTATCCAATCCCTGAATTCTGAATACATTGCAGGACAGCGATTTGTCTCCGTGGTTTTCAGGCCGGTACTCAGTGCAGCGAGGGCCGGCCTGTTTGACTGTGTGCGGCATGGTGGAGTTTCACAAGCAGCGCCTCGAGGCCCAACTGCAGGTTCGCGTTCTGTTTGAGGAGGCGCTTTGTTTCACAAATCGCCTCGTTGGCGGCAAGGATGCCGCGAATCGAATAGCTGGCGGCGTTAGCGGCGAGAAGCTGCTCGTAGTCCTTGTTGATGATTTCCGCCCCGTTTCCGGGTCGCTTCAGGACCAATAGATCACGGTACCAACTCCCGAGCACATCCAGCACCTCGCCGATTTTAGTCCGAAGCACCCGCCGCCGCTGTTCCTTAAGAAGCGCCTGCCCGACGTCCTCGTCCACCGTCCCAAGCCACCAAGCCTCCGTGATATCAATGAGCTTCTCTGCATCGCGCAGCGCGATAATCGGGTCTGCATCGGGCAGGCCCACAGCAATCCTGAGCACATCCTCGCGAAC
>JALGUK010000267.1 GCA_029820875.1 Candidatus Zipacnadia bacterium | reverse complement strand
TACGATTTCCCCGAGGTGACCGGGTGGATTCGCGCATCGAAGCAAGACTTTCAGCTTGTGCGCGCAATGGGAATCCGCGAGACCGGGATTCTCACATCGGCTTCCGACTACCATATTTTCCTGAAGCTCCGCATGACCCGGCGCCAGGCGATGGACCATTACCTCGGCGTCGTGAAGATGGCATTGGAGGAGGGAATTGTTCCCCGCTGCCACCTGGAGGACATCACGCGTTCCGACTTTTATGGTTTCGTCCTTCCGTTCGTCCAGGCATTGATGGAACTCGGAGAAGAGGCCGGCATTCCCATCAAGATTCGTGCGTGCGATACGCTCGGCTACGGCGTTTCCTATCCCGGGGCCGCGGTGCCGCGCAGCGTCAAGGGGCTGATATACGGACTGCGTACCTACGCTGGCGTGCCTGCCGAGCGGCTTGAATGGCACGGACATAACGACTTCTATAAAGTGGTTACCAACGCAACAACCGCTTGGCTGTATGGCAGCGCGGCGATAAATGGCACGCTTCTGGGGATTGGCGAGCGTACAGGCAACACACCTATCGAAGCCCTCGTGATGGAATATATCGGTTTGCGAGGCACTAATGACGGCATGAATACGCGGATGATTACCGAGATTGCCGAGTACTTCGAAAAGGAGATTGGCTACCAGATCCCTCCGAATCAGCCATTTGTCGGGAAGAACTTCAATGTTACACGGGCGGGTATCCACGCCGACGGGCTGCAAAAGGACGAGGAGGTTTACAACATTTTCGACACCAGTAAGATCCTCGGCCGGCCCGTGGGTGTCGCAGTGACAGACAAATCTGGGGTGGCGGGCATCGCCCACTGGATAAACCTGCACTTTGGCCTGACAGGTGACAATGCGGTTCCCAAGGATGATGCCGGCGTGCTGGCAATCAAGCAGTGGGTGGACGAGCAATACACGAATGGGAGAGTCACCCAGATTTCCGATGACGAGATGTTGGAGTTGGTGAATCGGCACCTGCCCCATTTAATGAATGAGGAGTCCGAGGCGAGCTGAACCAAATAGACGTTAACCGACGGAGGCAATCTGCCCATGAAAGTCAGTATCATCGGCGGCGGGGGGCGAGTCGGCTCAAACGCTGCCTACGCACTACAACTCGGCGGTATCGTTCGTGAAATCGCACTCATTGACGTGGCGCAGGACCTCGCGGCCGGTGAGGCGCTCGACCTGCGTCACGGTGCGGCACTTTGCGCCAGCCAGGTCTTTAGTTCCGGCGATATGTCCGCCGCCGTCGATTCCGACATTGTCATTGTGACCGCCGGCTTGCGGCGCAAGCCCGACGAGTCACGGCTGGATTTGATTACGCGCAACGTGACTCTGTTTCGCGGTATTCTGGACGAGTTGGAGAAAGTGCCGCTGCCGAATGATTGGATACTGCTGGTTGTAGCGAACCCTGTTGACATTCTCACTTTCATCGCCTCAGAGACCTGGCGTGCCATGGATGGGCGTGTCATAGGCTTAGGCACCATGCTTGACACCCTGCGTTTCCGCTCGTTGCTCGGAGACTGCATTGGCGTCAACCCCACCCAGGTGAGCGCGCTCATTTTGGGCGAGCATGGAGACTCGCAGGTGCCGATATGGTCCACGGCGACCATAAACGGCGTTCCGCTTGAGGCCTTTCGCACTTACGCCCCGGATGCTGCGGCGGAGATTGGAGAACTGACCAAGAAGGGCGGAGCAGAGGTCATTCGGCTGAAGGGTGGTGCCGGTTATTCAGTGGCTGTGGCAATCCGTGAGCTGGTGGAGACCATCGCTCTTGACAAACGCTCGGTTCTGCCGGTCAGCACGCGTCTGACAGGCCAATACGGCATCAGCGATGTCGCGCTGAGCGTGCCGACGGTTGTAGGCCGGGCGGGAGCGCTTGAGGTCGTCCAGATGCCGCTTGCGCCGGATGAACAGGCTGCGCTTTACCAGTCCGCTCAGGTACTAAAGGAAACCATCCAGAGTCTGCGCTGAAATTGTCTGTGTGACTCGCAACGATGCGGGGCAGCGGAAGGTGTCCTAACTTGGGCTTTATGGCGTTGGCCAGGAGGTTCCATCTATGGACATTGAAAGATTGCTCACGATTCTGCAAAACGAGGGCCCGGTACCTCCCGATGAGTTGGCAACGCGGTTAGGGTGCTCGGTGAAGGATGTCGAGGAAGGGCTTCAATGGGCGCGTGCACAAGGCATATTAATGCGGTATGGTGCTCTGGTGAACTGGGAGAAGTTGGGGGCGCCCCATGTCTTCGCTATCATTGACGTCGAGGCTACCCCTGAGCATGGTGCGGGGTTTGACAGGGTGGCGGATTACATCGCTCACTTCGAAGAGGTCCACTCCGTGTACCTCATGTCCGGACGAACTGACCTTACTGTAGTTGTGCAGGGCCGGGACTTCAAGGAAATTGCACGTTTTGTTGCGGAGAAGCTCGCACCGGCACCGGGTGTCAAGGCGACAGCAACGTCATTTGTGCTCAAGACTTATAAGGCGGAGGGCGAACTCCTTACTCAAGAACCTCGCGACTCGCGATTGGCTGTGTCTCCATGAGAAGTTCCCGAAGGTCGTTTGTGAACCGACAAGTAGCAGGGCTGCCTCCCTCGGGTATTCGGGAGTTCTTTGACCTTGTTCAACAGATGGACCAGGTCATCAGTCTGGGCGTCGGAGAGCCTGACTTTTGTACCCCGTGGGGCATTTGCGATGCGGCAGTGGATGGAATGCGGCGTGGGTTGACGTCATACACGAGTAACGCCGGTCTGCGCGAGCTGCGCGAGGCTATCGTGCAGGACCTGTATGAGCGTTGCGGCGTCGAATATGATCCTGTAACTGAGATTGTTATCACGGCCGGTGTGAGCGAGGCCCTTGATATCGCGTTGCGCGCGCTTCTTGAGCCTGGCGATGAAGTTATAGTCCCCCAGCCTTGTTACGTGTCCTATGTTCCCTGCGTTCTATTGGCTGGAGGTCGGGTTCGAACCGTAGAAACCCGTGAAGAGGATGAATTCAAGCTCCAGGCGGATGCGGTGAGTCAGAGGGTCACGGAACGTACACGCACCTTGCTTATAGGCTACCCGAACAATCCCACGGGCGCGGTTATGTCCCGCGAGGACTTGCTGCACATCGCGGAAGTAGTCGACCGGCATGACCTTCTCGTCATCTCTGATGAGATTTATTCCCACCTAACGTATGAGGGGGCGCATGTCTGCTTCCCAGCCTTGCCCGAATCCACAGCTACACTGCCTTATGCAGCTCTGTTATCGCCCAATATGCGGCGCTGGAGGCGTTACGCAGCGGGAACGCGCAGATGCGTCAAATGGTCCGGGCATATGACGAGCGGCGAAAAGTATTTGTGGATGGCCTCAGGGAGATAGGTCTGCGCTGTTTTGAGCCGAAGGGCGCCTTCTACGCGTTTCCCTCCATCCGTGATGTCGGTATCAGTTCGCAAGAGTTTGCACGCCGCCTGCTTCTTGAGGAAAAGGTTGCAGTCGTCCCCGGGACGGCGTTTGGGGATTGCGGTGAAGGTTATGTGCGATGCACCTATGCGACGGGAATGGACCAACTGAGAGAGGCCCTATCGCGCATAAGCCGATTTGTCTCGCGGGTACGGTCCGCCGTTGATGCAGAGACCGATTCCCGCCCGGACTCTCACCGGAGCACCGCACCCTCTGCCGCCGATGACACGAGCCTGGAGTAGAGTTCAAGAAACCTCGACTTGACCGGCCGCGGCGGGGCGCTCCAGGCTGTCCGTCGCCGTGACAATTCTCCCTCGTCAACTAATAAGTTAAGCTTCCGAGCGGGAATATCAATCTCTATCTGGTCCCCATCTTGCACAAGAGCAATCGGGCCGCCGTCTGAAGCCTCCGGGCAGACGTGGCCGATACAGGGGCCTCGAGTCGCCCCTGAGTAGCGGCCGTCGGTCACCATTGCAACCGAGCTGCTAAGTCCCGTCCCCACAAGCATCGCCGCTGGGATTGAAAGCTCCCGCATCCCGGGTCCGCCACGCGGCCCCTCGTAGCGGATGACCAGAACATCGCCGGCTTTAATGTCGCGCTTGTCGAATGCATCGCGCAAATCCTCTTCAGAATCGAAAACCCGAGCCGGCCCGCAATGGCGAAGCATCTCCGGCGCAACTGCCGACTGCTTCACAACCGCCCCGTTCGGCGCGAGCGAGCCGTGCAGCACCGCTATACCCCCTTCGGAGGCCAGCGGCGCGTCAAGCGGCCGGATGACATCGCCGTCAGGCTCA
>JALGUK010000266.1 GCA_029820875.1 Candidatus Zipacnadia bacterium | reverse complement strand
TATCCACACTAACAACCAGATATGGCATCGCCTCAACGAGCGTCCGATACTGTTCCTCCGACTGCTTCAACGCTGCTAAGGCCTTGTCGCGTTCGCGGCGCAAACGCTCCTGGTCGAGCACTTGCTGTACCACGGCCGGCAGCCAAGCAAGCCGATGCTTCGGTACACAGTGGGCAGCCCCACGGTGAAGACATTCAATTGCAGTACCCTCATCAAATTGGTCCGCGACCACAACCAGCGGGATTTCCAACCCTTGTTGCTTCAGCAGCTCCAAGGCCTCGACGGGGTGCAAACCAGGGAGGCAACAGGTTGAAAGAACAACGTCCCACTTTCCCGCATTCACCTGCTTAAGAAACCCTTCGCGCGTGTCAACCCGCACATCGCGCGTGTCAACCCGCACACCCAAAGGTTCGATTCCATCCCGTCGCAACATACAGAGACTTCGCTCTGCCTCTTCAGGTGATTTTTCGATGAGCAACACTCGTAGATGTTGACTTGCCTCCCTCTCCAAGCCTCTGAGAGTTAGCTGCATCTGGGCACCTCCGAGCAAAGAGCATTACATCAGGCGGCCACCGAGTGAGCACTTCCCTGCAACTCGAACCATGCAAGGTGGTCATGTGGTGGATATCTAACGAGAGAGAATGCACAAAATCGCCTCGCCTGGAGGCACTCTCCATGCCGAGGCTGAAAAGGGGAGCATTGGCTTGGGGTTATGACCGTAGCTGCAGTCACGCTATTGCGCCCCTTCTCCCTACGTGTCGTGCATCGGGGCGCAAACGGACCGCACGACCATTTACATAATTCATCGCCTCCCTGCCAATTCCTTCTCAGGTAGCCATTTTCTTGGCGGATTGGACGGTTGTTCAAGCAACCCGCCGGTCGAACAGCGAAATCGTGTTATATGGACACAACCTCGTGCTTGTTTGCGATTACCCTTGGGAGAATGGGGGCGTGTATAAGAATGGCCGATTCGGGAACCGGACAGCCTGAAAGATGCCCAAGCTGCGGTGCGCTGAACCCTGCAGGCTACAGTATCTGCACCCTCTGCGGAGCCCCTAGACCAGCGCAGGCGCAACAGTCGCTAAAACATCCCGCAACGAAGCATCGGAAGTCCCAGCCGGAACAACCGGTGCGCCTGTGGCAACTCGTTGGAACCCTGATCATCAGGCCTGTTGAGGCTTTAGAGAACGACTTCCCACGGTATCTGGGCACCGATGGGGCGAGGTGGAAGGTGGTCGGATTGTATGCGTTCGTTACCCTTCTGGGCGTGGCCGGGCTTGGCGCCGTTGCGGTCCGCGAAGGCGCACCCATGGCGCCCAGCGGAGCAGCAAATGTTGCGGCTGTGGCCTTGGGACAGGTCCTTGCGGCTCTGCTTTCCCTCGTAGTCTCCGCGATGGCACTCTCAGGCCTGAATATCATCACCGGCCGCGGCGTCAACTTTCTGACCGACACGGTTGACTTGTGCGTCGGCTTCTCGCTCATCTACGGTACCATCGCGGCGCTGGTTTACCCTCTGGAGCTCCTTTTGAGCTTGACGCCGTTTGTTTCTCTGCTCATCCTGCTCGTCTTCGCCCAAGCGTTTTGGCGCCTTGGCCTCAGTGTAGTCCTTGTATCCATCGCCTACGACTACGAATGGCCGCTGGCCCTCATCGTGCTGTTGGTTGCCAACGGAATAGCCAGTGGTCTGCTGGTCGCGTGAATGCGGATTCATATCACCGTGCCAGACGGTAATCTGAGCGACGATCCAGTTCGCCTGCCGCTGGCTTGAAGTGAAGCCTTCAGGAATCATCGTTCCCAACAGCCGAGCAGGCGACCACATCAGATCTGATCAGCCTTGCTACAGCCTCATCGCAAAATGAACCTGCCGTGCGACCTCTTTGAACCCTATTCTGGGGTAGAATTCCATGCAACGCTTGTTCTGCACGAGGGTCTCGATACGTGCCAGCTCCATGCCCTGCTCGCGGAAGTAGTCCAATGCCGCCTCAATAAGCTCCCGACCAATTCCACGGCCTTGGAAGTCAGGGTGAACGGCCATATTAGGAATGTGTCCCACCTTTGCTCCTCTGTCCAGCCGTGTCGTGATGTAGCCGACGACCTTTCCCTCCTCCTCCGCGACGAAAATCCCCGCTGCATGGGCCCGCACGTCATCATCAATGTGTGATGCTTTACGCTCCTTCCATCGCCCGGGTTCGTCGGCACCGAACATGCGTTCGATATTCTCGTCAATGCTCACACCCGAAAAGGCATGAACCGTAACGTCTTTGAGTGCCTGCCGATCGGTTTCGTAATACTTGCGGATGGTCATTTGGGCATCATCCTCCACTCGGATGTCTCGATTTCGCTCAGCATTACGTTGCAACAGCGGCATAGGCTTGGTCATGATATATTATCAATTTCAACCGCAGAAACAACGGCAAGCCTATCGAAACAACCCGCCGCATCTCAAACACGCTGAAGACACAATGCAACTTTTCGCTCCCCTCATCAGGTATCCCTTCTACGAAGCCGAGAGGCTGTAATCAGGACTTGCCGATTTGTGTGCGTGGGTCACTCAGCACCGCCAGGCTACCGTCATGCTGTTTCCTTGACCCCTGAAGCCCTGCAGGCTATAATGCGGTGAGTTGAAAGGGCGTCCCGCCATCCAACGGAGGCCTTCCGCATGGCTGATAACAGGTCGCTCATCGATCTGGTTCAGGAACTTCTTCGCAGCAGTATCCTATACGCCAAACAACAGCTTCTCGATGCTTTCGAGGAGGCGGTATCCCACCCACTTGACACGGCACGACGACGCGCAGCAGTAACAGGCGCGGCAGTTGCGCTTATGGTTTTGGCCACAGGGCTACTGATTACCGCGTTACTGACGTGGCTGTCGAAGGAGTTGAGTGTTCCCGTTGCTTTCCTGATTGTGGGAGCGGCGGTTTTCGCGGCGGCTGCAATTCTCTTTGCGATTTCGGGGAGGAAGACAGAACGTGGACGAGGCAGCGACACAAAAACGGGTGACGAAGGAGCAGCTTCGGGAGTTGGTCAGCCAGATAAAACAGAAAGCGACCGAGGAACTTTCACCCGAGAAGACCCTCCCTGAGGGCACAATCCCTCTTGCTTTCATATTAGGGCTGGGCACCACGCTTGCGGCGGGGACGTACCTTGCGCTTCGTCGTCCCCGCAGCACCGATGGAAAGCCGTTAGTCGGCCAGCCAGCCGCAACGCTCGCCTCGCTGGGCGCCGGTGTCGTGGGAGCGGCGGCCGGCGCGGCAGTTGCTTACAAGCTAACCAGTGGACCCGACAGGCTTGACTGAAGAGGATGATTCCAGGATGCAGGACCTTCTGAGAAAAGTGCTCGAATCAGCCCCGGAACTGGGTGCGGAATTTGCAGAGATTCGAATCGTCTCCGGTGAGGGGACATCGGTGGCTGTGCAGGACGGACGAGCTGATAAGCTCGCCGCGGCATCGTCCCAGGGGGCCGGTGTTCGTGCGCTCGTTGACGGTGCATGGGGTTTTGCCCCCACGAATACGGTAAACGAGTCGGAGTTGCACACCTGTCTTCAGGATGCAGTCAGTCTTGCCCCCCATCGAGGTGAGCGTTGCCACTAAGGCCAAGACGGACCCCCGCGACGTTGCGCTTGAGGATAAGGTCGCCCGGGTGTTCGAGATGGAGCAGGCCGGCAAGGCAGTGGACCCGGAGCGGATTGTCAACACCAAGGTCAACTATCGCGACTCCGTCACCGTCGAGACCGTCGCGAACACATTCGGCACGTTCGTCGAGCAGACGATTACCCGTTGCGGCATAAGCAGCTACATCACAGCCCAGGAGGGCAACGTCCGGCAATCGGGCGGAAAACACAGACACGCATCTGCGGGATACGAGTTGATCGAGAGTCTCGAACCGGAAGATATCACGGTTGCTGCTGAAGGCTGAACTTCCACCAGCGGGCAAGTTCCGGGTCGTTATGGACCCTGCTGTTACGGGCCTGTACACCCATGAGGCACTCGGTCACAACTCCGAGGCCGACGCAGTCAAGGCCGGCGAGTCCATTCTCGAGGGAAAGGTCGGCCAAGAGATCGGAAGCGAGCTGGTCACAGTGATTGACGACTCCACCCTCGAGGGCTACCACGGTAGTTACCTTTACGATTCGGAGGGGACTCCAGGCGCGCGCCGCGTGATTGTGGAAAACGGCGTCCTCAAGGGGTTCCTGCACAGTCTGGAGACCGCCGCGCACTTTGACGTGGCGCCCAATGGCAGTGCCCGTGCGGATGGTCACCAATCCCCGCCGATTGTCCGCATGAGCAATACCTTTATCGCGCCGGGCGATTGGGAACTCGACGAGATGATTCAGGACACCCGCAACGGGATCTTCCTGACCGGCGGCTACTGGGGCTACGTCTTCACCGCCCAGGGACAGTTCACGTGCAACATCGAGCAGGCGTACATGATTGAGGACGGTGAGCTGGGCCGGCACCTGCGCAATGTCTCCGTCTCGGGCCTTACTCTCCAGGCGCTGCACGACATTGACGCCGTGGGCAAGGAACTCCGGTTCGAGCTGGGCGGGATGAGTATGCCCGTGGACGCCGGTGGGCCGCACGTGCGGGTCAAGGAGCTGGTGGTCGGCGGGAGGGTGTAGAATCGCGTATAGCCCCCTCTCCAGAGGACTCGCGAAGCGAGGCCAAAGGAGAGGGGGACGGGGGGTGAGGCCGACCTTCGGCGCGGCAAACGGCTTCCTCACCCCCGGCCCCTCTCTAATGACGTGAGGGACGGTGCATCATGGACGATTTACTTTCCATCGCTCAACAGGCGGTTGACCAGACATTGAAAAGTGGCGCCCAGCAAGCGGATGTCGTGGCGATTCGGACACGCCGCGTCAGCGCCGAGGTGGAGCGAACCGCTATCAAGTCGTGTGATGTCGTGCGCGACCACGGCGTCGGCATTCGCGCCTTCCACGAGGGTGGAATGGGCCTTTCCTACACAACGACGCTCGACCCGGACGACATCGCTCGCTGTGCGGAGGCTGCTGCCGGCCTCGCCAAGGCCGCTCATCCCGACCCCGACTTCGTGACCCTTCCATCACCCGGCCCAGAGCAGGAAGTGCCGGAATTGTTCGACCCCCAAGTTGATGGCTTGGACGTTGGGGAAGTCATTGAGTGGTGCTCCGTAGGGATTGACGCGGCGCGTGCCGTGACCGAAGATGTCATCGTCGCCGGAGGGGCCGGCTTTGCCAGCGGAGAGAAGGCACTTGCAAGCTCGGAGGGAGTGGGGGTTACCTGGCAAGCCACCAACGTGGGAATGAGCCTTTACTGCATTGTCAGACGGGGGGAGGACGTGGGAGCGTTCTTTGAGTTCGATTCCGCGCGCAGGTTATGCGACTTCGACCCGGCGCCAATCGGCGAAAAGGCGACCAGGACCGCATTGATCTTCCTCGGCGCCCGAAGTTTACCTACCGGAACTTTGCCAGTTGTCTTCGGTCCCCTTGCGGCCAACTCCCTTATCGGAGCAGTCGTCGGTGCGGCAAACGCCGAGAGCGTCCAGCGAAAGACATCGTACCTGGTGGGTAAAAAGGGCGAGCGCATCGCGTCCGAACACCTGACCGTTGTGGATGCTCCCCTACACCCGGGCGGCCTTGCGTCCTCGCCGTACGATGGCGAGGGAGTCACCCGTACACGAATGACGCTTATCGACCGAGGGGTACTTAAGACCTACCTGCACAACTCTTACACCGCCAATAAGACCGGCGAGCCGAATACCGGCCATGCGGCGCGTCCGGGCTACACGTCGCTGGTGGGCATCGCGGGCACAAACATGCAGATCAGCCCGGG
>JALGUK010000265.1 GCA_029820875.1 Candidatus Zipacnadia bacterium | reverse complement strand
TTACCCGGAGTCCAAGAAGAAGCAGACGGGGGACATAAAGCTGGGCGGCGGGCCGGTGATTTCGCGCGGGGCGAACATCAATCCGATCGTAGATAGGCTGCTTGTTGAAGTGGCTGAACAGCAGAAGATTCCATACCAGATGTCCGGCGAGCCGCGCGCGACAGGCACCGACGCCAACCCCATCCAGCTCACCCGGGCCGGGGTGGCGGCCGGCCTTGTAAGCGTGCCCAACCGATACATGCACACGCCTGTTGAGGTCATAGCCCTCAGCGACCTGGAGAACACGGCCAAGCTCCTCGCCGGCTTCCTGACCGCCGTCGGCCCGGAGACGGACTTCACGCCGCGGTAGAGGTCAAGCCCGCCCGATGGGTCACTGTCGCTCCCAGGCTTGCTGGATATTGTCGTCGGTGGCTGTCAGCACCAACGTGCGGCCGCCCTCATAAAGGGACGCCTGGTTGTGGTATACCCGCGGCGGGTCGAACTTTTTCTCAGCACCGCCCGGGCTTGTGTAGCTCAACCAGGTGAAAGTCAACTGGTCGCCCTGCAGCTCCCAGGTCCCCCTGACCTTGCGCTCGCCGCTGCCGACGGCGGGCGTGGTATGCGTGAACGACCCGTCCGCGGCGATTTCGATAACGGCAGCTTCGCCGCCGACGCCACGCCACTCGGCACCGAGTCGCCGACCTGCCTTAAGCCGCCATGTGCCGGCGATGTTCCCGGCGGTTGGGGCAATTGCGACCGGGGGTTTTACAGCCTGCGGCTGGGCGGGTTTTTGTTCGCGAGGTCCTGCAGACAAGACGCAGCGGAAACCTCCGTTTGGCGCCGCAAGGTCGGGTTCACAGGCGCCGCGCCAGATGGTCGTGAAGAAGTCCTTACCTGCCACTGCGCAGGAGCCGCCGCGTATGACAGCCTTCTGAGAGCCAGGCTCCCACGGGCTGGCGGTCCATTCCCAGACGTTGCCCGCCATGTCCAGCACGCCCCAGGGGCTGGCCCCCTCCTGCCGCTTGCCGGCGGACGGCAACGGCTTACCTCCGGCGGTGTTTACCGTCACACACTTCGTCTCGTCCCACTGGTTCCCCCACGGATACAGCCGGCCATCCAGGCCGCGGGCGGCCTTCTCCCACTCCTGCTCGGTGGGGAGGCGCTTGCCGGCCCACCGAGCGTAGGCCTCGGCGTCCTCCCTTGTCACCAAGGTGACCGGGTGCCTCGCGGAGGCCCACTGGGGCCAATTGTTACCCTCCCAGTTATAGGCAGCCGCCTCGCCCTCGCCACCTGAAGGGGGGTTATGTCCTGTGGCCTCGATGAACGCCTTGTACCGGCCGTTTGTCACCTCGCCCATGTCAATCCAGAATGCGCCGGTGGTGGTAATCTCCTGCTCAGGGCCGTAGAGAAACTCACCGGCGGTGACAAGGACCATCGGCATCTGGTCGGTGGGGCATATCCAGACGTCGCCCGCCTTCGCGTCGGCCGGAGGTTGCGGCGTTTGGAAGACCCGCGGAGCCGGGTTAAGCTCGCAAGGCGGGGCTGAGACCACCTGCGCTTTCGGCTGCTCCGGGGCCGGCTCCGCCGGGGGCGGGCCAGCGGGGGCCTCCTGCTCTTTCGCCGCACCACGGATACGCTCGATGGCCGCCGCGGCCTGCCTCGCCTTATCCGTGCCGGGGGCGAGGTCAATCACCTTCTGAAAGTATTCCACCGCCAGGTCCTGGCGCTTATCCTCGAGTGCCGCGTAGGTCCAGGCCAGCGCCCAGTTGGCGTCCAAATAGTCAGGTTCCAACTCGATGGCCAGCCTGAACTCGAAGATGGCGTTATCGAAGTTCTTCGCCCTCTTTGCGGCCATCCCGGCCTCGTAGTGCGCCCGTGCCTGTTCCGAGACATTCTGCTGCCCCGTGGCCAGAGCGCACAGACTCGCCAGGATTACAACACTCACAAGCACCGCTCCGATTCTCCGCAAGGCGCTCACCTCCCAATAGGTTGCTTCTGTACTTCTGAGCCACCCGGCCGCTTCCCTGCCGAGCGCCGACAGGAAATCGGCCCGTGGATGGGGAAGAAGACGCTGTTAGGCCAGTATGCGGCAAACTCGTATCGGATTGGATGATTCAAATGAGCGGCCTTCCACTGCGCAGCATGCCGGATGTATGGATGAACAACCTGGATAAGTTCCCGAACAAGGTCGGCGCAATCTTCGGAGGCGCTGAGCTGACCTATGCCACGCTGGAGACACTGATCAACCGCCTGGCGAATCGGCTTCATGACGACTTCGGCATCCGCAAGGGGGACCGGGTGGCGCTTGCGATGCCCAATTGCATTGAGTTTTTAATCAGCTACTGGGCGGTGTCGAAGGCCGGAGGGGTTGTGGTGCCCCTCAATATTCGCCTGAGCCAGAAGGGCATGGAGTATGTATTCGGCAACTCCGAGCCCTCCGCGCTGATTGTGCACTCAGACGTCTGGCCGACGGTCCAGGCCCCTGCCTCCAGCGCCCCGAGCATAAAACACATCATCGGCGTCGACTTCGAGGACGAAAACGTCGAGAGCTTCGGACACTTGATTGCCTCGGGAGACGACCCCTTCCGTGGGCCGAGGCTCGACGAGGACGACCTTGCGGTCATCGCCTACACTTCAGGCACCACCGGCGTCCCCAAGGGCGCCATGATTACCCACGGCAACCTCCTTTTCAATATAAAGAACACGATAATCTCTCATTCGTTCCGTCACGAGGACGTTCATTTGCTGGTGGTTGCTCTTTTCCACTGCACGGGCCTCAACTCCATCCTCCCGACATCCGCCTACCAGGGTGCGACGGTGGTAATCGCGCCGCGGCCGGATGTCCGAGAGCTTGTCGACCTTATCGAGCGCCATCGTTGCACTACGTTCCTGGGCGTGCCGACGATGTTTTACTTCCTTTCAAGCCTGCGCGACCTGGACCAGCGCGACCTGTCCAGCCTCCGCCTGATTGCCTACTCAGGCTCACCGATGCCGCCGCAGACTATCCGCCGCCTGCGCGAGAAGTTCCCGGGGGTGTGGCTGCACAACTTCTTCGGTCTGACCGAAACCATCTCCATCACCAACGTACTGCCCGACCGCGACGCGGACACCCGTCCGGAGTCGATCGGGAAGGTGCTGCCGGAAATAGGTCAGAGGATTCTCGACGAAGAGGGGAACGAGCTGCCGCCGGGACAGGTAGGGGAGCTGTGCTTCCACAGGACGGGGGTCATCAAGGGATACTGGCGCAGGCCCGGGCTGCTTGAGGAGTCCATGACGGGTGAGTGGTTCCGCACCGGCGACTACGCTATTGTGGACGAGGAGGGATATGTATACCTGAAGGGCCGGAAGAAGGAGATGATTATCGTCGGCGGGGA
>JALGUK010000007.1 GCA_029820875.1 Candidatus Zipacnadia bacterium | reverse complement strand
GCAACAGATGATCGGCAGGAATCAATTCCTCGTAGATCATCCCGAAGAAACTTACCTGACTGCTCTGCTCACCTTGTATAGCAGGCCTACCCCGAGGCAGGCCTCCGGGGCAAGTTAATTGCTTTCCTTATCATTCTACTCCCCCTCCCCAGGGGGAGTTTGTGAAGGGGTTTTGCAATAGTCTCCTGGTGATCGCCTACCACCTGCTGCGCGACGAGACGGTCTACCATGAGCTCAGGGACGTCACCCTCAACCGCCTCGATTGGCAACTCGGAAGCTGTTGCCCCTACGGCCGGAACCGAATTGAATAAAGGTCCGCGTCCTTCATGACGAACCGCAGACGCACGGTCTGCCCCGCAAGAGCGCCCACGTCCGAGCCGCCCTTCCACGCGACCACGTGCTCGGTCTCGTCCCCATAGATCTCCGGGGATTGCTCGAGCCCGAAGTTCTCCATTGCATTACCTTCGGCGTCCTGGATCTCCACCTGCACGCTGCCGACGGCGGACGTGGAGTAGTTGATTACGAGTTCTCTACCCTCGAAGGTGAGAGGCTTCGTCGTGAACTCCCCGCCCGCATACGGGGCGTTCACGGAGACAAACCCGTCCAGGCGGAGCGTTCCGCGTCGAAGCTGGCAATCGCGCTCGCGGGTCTGGTAGTGCTCGACCCAGTATACGGAGAGCTCGTCTGCGGCGTTCTGCACCACCCCGCCCCACGCGACCATGATGTTGCGCTCGAGCCAGTTGTCGGGGTCCAGGCCGGGGCGGATCCAGGACTCCATGAAGCTACGGTCGAACGCCAGGCGGTCTCGGGACGACACTAAGGCGCTATCGGAGATGCCGGTGTACGCTGGCGGGTAGTCAGGGTGCACCATCCTCTCCTCAACGAACCGCATTGGGAAACCCAGTAAGATGTGCGGCGCGCGGAAGTAGGGAGTGATCGTGTGCGTGTAGAGCTGCTCCTTCGGCGCATCCCCCAGTTGGATCCGGACGGTCTGAGGCCTCGTCCAGTTGATGAAGTCCTTCGATGTGGACACGCGGACACTTCGTCTGCCCTTGCCAGGAGGCCCACCTACCCAGTCCCGCAAGTAGCAGACGTACTCTTCGCGGACCGTATCCCAGAAGGCCCCCGCAATCCAGTCCACGTTGTAGTTGGATGAGTCCGCAAAGGCGATGATCGGCTCCTCTCGCATCTTCTCCCAGTGGATTCCATCGCATGAGACGAGAGCCACCTTGCCGAGCTTCGCGAGCTCGCCGGGCACGTCTGTGATGCCCTTGTAGCGCTGCGACTCGGGCGCCGCAGGATTCTGGTCCTTGAAGGGGACGAAGTCGTGGCTGAGAGCGCCTTTGAAGATGATGTTGTTGTGCATTGACCCGTCGTACTCCACAATACCCAGGTCCGGCTTGGTCCAGTGTACGCCGTCGGTGCTCTCGGCATAGCATGTAACCTGCTCGCCGTGGTGGTAGCGCTCGAAGTCCGTGAGTGGCGTGCCGCGGTAGTACATCCGGCAGACGTCGTCGTCCTGGAAAACGGTCACGTAGGTTGAGCCCTTGCCCTCCCACGGCCGGTCGAACACCATACAGACTTCGCGCCGCTGCGGCGAGTGCATCTTCCGGGTGATACCTTCCATCGTGTCAATGAGGTACTCATCCACAAACAACTCGAGCCGGGATCCGATATTCAACGGGACTTCCTCCTTCTGTGCGCTGGCGGTCGCGAGTGGCCCGGCAGCGCAAATCAATGCAAAATAGCCCGCGATAGTGAGGGCACTTGCAGTGCACTTCTGACGGCGATTCAAGAGGCTGACCTCCTGAGCACTGATATCCGAGTGTAGATCATCGGCAAGTTCGCGACAAATGTGAGCCTGAGATAGGTTACACCTCGGTCCTTACTGCTGCTGGGTCTTTGCGTGTCTCCCAACTCCTTCGGTGGTACTCCCGTAGCGCCACCAACGGCCCCAATCACGGATATGGACTTCACCGCCCATCACAGACTCACCGGAAGCGGAGCCTGTATCTCCCGTTGGGGAGGACATCACGCAGCAGGATCCGTCCCGCTTCATCCACGTCGAAGGACCTCGGCTGGTCGTCTTCCAGCAACTCGAGCAACTCCTCCGGCGCTCGGTCCATGATCCGCAGCCATCCCCTGACCGTCGGGTCAGATGTCTGCAACCTGAACTGGAACCGATACTCATTCGGCTCCAAAGCGTACCGCAGCCGGACTACGGCATCGTTCCCCTGGCCGAACAGCGCCTGGAAGCGCTTCGTCATCAGGAACCCGAGGACCATCAATCGCCCATGCTCGTCTATCCTCGGGTCGGGGTTGTTCCGGTTCAGGACCAATGGCATGAATGTCCGCTCGAACTCCTGGCTGGCCTCCGGGGGCGCACCCTCGTGCAGCCATCGGATGGTGTCGGTCGCCCTCGACTCATGGGGATGGATGTTCTCATAGCCCAGCCTGGCTGCCTCCCGGCGGAATTCCTCGTCCATCGCCGCGGGGCAGATGAACTCCTTCTCGTCCCAGTAGAAGTGGAACTCGGTGTGCTTGAGGTTGACGACGCCACGTGTGGAGTTGCGTGCGAAGTAACGGTCCGGGACCTGCGCTGGAGTGCCGCCGACGTTCAGGGGGATTACGCTCTGCCATGCCGTCCGCGCTGCATATTCATAGTCGGGGATCCCATAGAACGCCGCGGCGTTGCTGAACAGGTCCGGACAGCGGACGACTGCGGAGAAGACGTTCCCGCCTCCTCCGCTCGAGCCGACGATGTTGACGTTGTCTGGGTCTGTCTCCGTCGGGTATTGCTCTACGGCGCTCTGCACGGCATCATAGATATCCATGATCTCCAGCCCGCCATCGTCCCTCAGGCCGGCCGACTCCTCGCGGCCCCGGAGGTCCACCCCGATGGCGAACAACCCCTGTCTGGCGTAACCTCTCACTGCGTTGGCGACCCTCCGTCCTCCGTGCCGTAGCACCGGATCCCCATACCCGTGCATGACGACTATGATCGGCTTGGGCGTCCCGTTGGGCTTGTAGGCGATCCAGGCCTTCAGCGGCGAGAGGTCCGAGACCGTCGAGCGGTAGACCATCGGCTTCTCAGTCACGTCCTCTGCCGCCTCCGGCAGGGGCGGGGCAATGGCCTCCGGATCACGCTGCAGCGACCACGAGTACAGCACGGGAGCACCGATCCCGCGCAGAATGAACCGGATCCGGACGGTGGCTCCGGTTGGAATCCCGTTAAGGCTTGCGCCGCCGCGCCAGGACATGACCTGCGCGAGACCGCTTTCGTGCATCTCGTCGGAGTTCTCATGCTCGTAGCCTGGCACACGCTCGTCAGTCTCCCCGTGGAGGATCTCCGCCAGCAGGTAGTGGCCCGCGTCGCACCCGTCCACGTTCACACTGAGCACGCAGTCGCGGATGTCCTCGGTCCTGATAGGCCCGGTCTCAATGTAGCCGATGCTTCGCCCGTCACCCGCCGTGTTGCGGAATCCGGCCCAGCGGTTCAGCGGCAGCCGCGCCAGGCCGCCGCCGACATAGCAGTGCTTCCAGCGCTCGTAGTCGAACGGCTCCTCGCCCGGCGCCTGGTAGTTCGCGCCGCCGTAGTAGATGAACACCTCATCGCCGACTGTGACTGGCACGCTGGGCAGCAGCAGACCGCGGTCCCAGGCGTCGCCGGCGCCGTGCTCGATGAACGGCTTGCCCTCGCAGACTGGCGTCCAGTTGATTCCGTCCCGGCTCGCCATCAGCGCGAGGCCTATGGAGTAGCCCGCCCCGGCCTGGTAGACGGCCAGGTAGTGGGCGCCATGACGTACCACGGAGACGTCGTGGGCCATTAGGTAGGGGCCGCTCAAAGGCGAGACGATGGGGTTATCCGGGTGGACGGTCCAATGGCGGCCGTCGGGGCTGTAGGCGAGGCCGATGGTCCGCTGAGGATCCTTTGGCGCGAAGCACCCGTACATTTTCCAGCGCATCTGCGGGTTGCGCTCCCGCGGATCGTACAGCACGCTCAGGTTCTCGAACCATTGGGGCTTCCCGCTCGGCCATGCAACAGTGACGTCGGGGTCGGGGGTCCAGCGGAGGCCGTCGGCCGAGTAGTGCTGGTCGCCGGTGTGGAAGGCAAGGAACTTCCGTTGGGGATCGGACTGGTCGGGGTTGAGCATCACGAACGGGACAATGCCGAAGTCGGGGAGCATGTTGTTGGCTGTGCTACCATTCCACTCCGCAAGGTTCAATATAGGCTTCGTCCAGTGCACACCGTCGCGGCTCTCCGCGTAGCCGGTGCGCGGGATCTTCGTCCAGTCCGTGTCCCAGTACGGGGACTTGGGGTTCATCGCCCCATACCACATCCGGAAGATGTCGCCGTCCTTGATGACCGTGCCCATGTTGAAGGCCCGCTGGTCATCAAAGCTGCCCTCCGGCCCGTGGGTAATCACCGGATTGGCAGGATCCTTGACCGGCCCGGGCATGTGCTGTTCCACCCACAAGGCGCGCACCAGCTCCAGGTCGTCCACGAGAAGATGGTCCTCGCCAGGACGACCGACCAGCACCGGCGTACTCAGCGTCTCGGCGCGAACGCGGTCGGGCAAGGCGCTGCTGGCAAGAGCCAGACCGAGCGACTCGCTGCCGGGCCATGCGCGGCGTTCAGGCGCGGCCCGCTCGATGGCCGCAAGGTACGTCGAGAAGTCTTCGGAGCGATCGAAGAGCTTCCCCGCCACGGTGATCGTCGAGAAGCCAAACCCCAGCCAGCGCGTGTAGTAGCAGAAGCGGCGTGTGCGATTCACGAAGAACAGCCACGGCACGCCGTCGCCCGCGATCGCGAATCTGGGATCGGCGCAGTCATCCTCCGCGAAGCGTGTATCCACTGTTGTCACCGGGAGGTTCGTGTCCCAGTTCTGACCGGTGAAGTGGCTATACTCAATCGATCCCTGAGCGCTGGCATATGCCACCACGACCTGCGCGCGTGTGCAGGCGACCGTCGGATCCCCCGCGGCGTGGCCGATGCGCTCGGGGCTTCGCGAGGTGTTACCGCAGCGGAGCCAAAGCTGGCCATCATTGCTCTTGAGATGCCAAAGGCACCCGTCGGCGTCGCGCCATACGATGTGCAGGACGCCGAGGTGTGAGATGGCCATTTGTGGCGCCTCGTAGCCAGGGCCGGATGCCACGACGGCCCGTTGCCACTCCGCACCGCTCAGGCGCGCGAACCAGACCGTCCGGTCCTCTTCATCGCCCAAGATCCCTGCGACACATGGCTGCCCGGCGCCGTCGGTCAGAGCCGCACTGGGGGTGCCCGGGCCGATGCTCTCCGGCTTAGACCAGCGCGCGGCATCATCAAGCGTGGCGTGGCTGGCGAACGTCCTTCCGTGCTCACCCCAGAACAGGTAGACCTCGCCGGAACGGCCAGGCGTCGCGGCGAAGCCCTCCGGCGTGCCGCTGGCGATGGCGGCGCCAGTTGGGCCTATGAGTGTCTCAGGCGGGCCGAAGCGCAGTCGTGTGCCGAACTGATAGCCATCGCTAACCTGGGCGAGAAGAGCATCTCCGTCCCCTGTGAGAAGGACGAACGGCCCAGATGCGGATGGGCGCAGGAGCTGCGCGGATTGGACCGGACCGATGTGTCGTTCAGACATGTCTTGTCCCCCTTGTGCAATCATGAGCGGGCCAATATGGGCGGCGAGAAGCATGCAGACCCAAACGCAACAGAACTTGCGCATTTTCACTGTCTCCTCACGTTACGGCGTGCTACACAATGAATCACCAACAACCATCGCGGTCGCCCCGCGGGCACCCCATGCGTGGTAGCTGCCTAACTTCCTTTGTCGGCATCTCGGCAGACTGACTGCTACATCCAGAACGCGTACGTGCTAACGTTCAGGGAGATCCCAACCAGGCTCCAAAGGCTACCAATGACGAACTCGCCAAGGATCAAGCCAAGGGCCAATGGGATCATTGACTGAAAGGCCTTGGGGCCGCCGTACCGAACGGTGAGCACTTTGACTGTCCACGCGATCAGAATGCACAGCCACAGAACGCTCATTCCCCAGCCGCTCGAGACTGCATAGCCTACCGGATGTAGTGGCCACCACGTGAATCGCATCCGCAGTGCCATCAGGACCAGCGTGAACGTCAGAGAGCTGCCCGACGCAGCGATCCCGCGCCAGTCCGTGCCTCGGGGGTTCTGGAGCAGTGTCTGGATGCGAGTGAACGACTCCGGCCCCCATCCTCTGGGCGTGCCAACCATCTTGGTATCAATGCCGTACTGGTAACAGCAGTGGTAGCCCGCCCAGAAAGCGGCCAAGACGCCGATGACCACCGCAACCATTATCGCGGCCGAGAGCCTCCTCATCGACATCTGTGTCGTCTGCGCCATCTTGTACCCCTCGAGCTGGTGCGGCATCGGGTGGCTGCGGCACGCCCGGTTGAACCAGAACGTAAGGCCGAGTAAGGTGGTGTTGCGAGGGCCCAGATAGGAGCTGCCGAACCAGCGCAGGATCGCCTGATCGGCGCCGCTGCCGATCAGGTCATGCACCGGTGGGCCCAGTTCCGCCCGAATGCGCGTCACGGATATGCTCAGAAGGAAATACATGCCAAACAGCATTGGAATGATCCACCATGACAGCCCCATCTGCCCGAAGAACAGAAGTAGGAAGGCAGCCCCACCGGCGAGACCATAGGCGGCTGTTCGGTAATCCAGCGGCTCCCCGCGCTCGACCGTGTTCGGTCGATCCCGGATCACCCGAAACGCCACTTCAGCCAAGTGCTGGCGGCTCGTCCAAAGTGCGAAGAGCGCAAGGCCCGCGTACGCGCCGAAGCCTTGTTCGCTGATGAACGGGAAACCGGACACGCGACTCCAGCCGACGATGCCCGAGAGGAGGGCCTCCATACGCCAAACCAGGTAGAAGAACCAACACGAAAACAGCAGATCGGTGGGCAGAAGCAGGCCTAGCCCGATAGCAAATGGATAGAAGCCGATGTGGGTGTCCGCCAGTGGCGTCCAGGGCGGACGCGAGAACAGCATCTGCATGTAGCCGTCGAAGTGCTTCCTTCGGACCTTGATGAGGGGCACGGTGGGCCAGAACTCATGCAGGCCGTTGATGATGTCGATGGCGGCGGCGGCGGCGAAGCCAATCCACATCATCCTGTTCCGAAACAACGGAAGCCCGGGACGGGTGATCTCCAGCGGGAGGTGGGTGATCGGGTAACTGAGCTTCTCCTGCTCCATCCAGCGCCTGCGGAATATCGCGTTGATGCAGAGCATCATGAACAGCAGGACGACAACGAAGCTGCTCCAGGCGAGAATGCGGGGCACCCAAGCCGCCAGGTACTCCCGTCGGTAGAAAGTGTCCCCGCCCTCGTAGAGACCGGTGATGATCTTAGGGTCGTCGCAGTATAGCCACTGTGGCATGTAGCGGAAGAACAGGTCCTGCCAGTTGTTCTCGGGCGTGGCGTTCCTCGCGTAGGAACTCATCTGGGGAACGAGGTACTGAACCATATCGCCCCCCACAATCGCCGTGCCGATGTTGAGCATCACGTAGATCACGAGCAGCTCTCTGCGGTCCAACGCGATCCGTGGGAGGGCCCGCCGCAGGCCCGCGTTCACCATCGTCAGGCACAGCAGGATGAAGATGCAGTTGAAGAACAGAGAGACCATCGTCGGCAGGCCCTGGAAACGCACCATCTCCATCTGCGCGATCCAGTACGCGTTCGGAGGGACGAGCAATATGCCTATGATCACCGAGCGCGCCGT
Organism: Candidatus Zipacnadia bacterium; assembly: GCA_029820875.1. Next base: position 8,747 of record JALGUK010000007.1, on the reverse strand, counting down.
CACGCCCCGCAAGTCAGCGCTCTTCGTCTCCTCGACCACTTCGGGCTCTCCTCTGTGTGTAGGATGAGACGCACCCAACCTACCGCGCCGGCGTTGCGCGTGTGATCCGTAGCCGCCGCCATGCGTAGGCACTCTCGGGCTGCGTGTTATTTGCCGTCCTATCCCGCCTTCTCGGCTCCTTGAACGCCAAGTGACGTGAGACAGCTAACCTCCGCGCCGCCGGAGCAGCCTTAATCGACGCGGCGTCAGTCAGCGGCTCTACTCCTGACGTCCAGGCCGATCGGGAGGGGTCTCGGCGAGCCCCGCCGAGCCGTCGCGGCGGAAGGACCACGAGTACAACACGGGCGATCCGGCGCCGTGCAAGACGAAGCGAATCCGGATCGCGGCCCCCCTGGGAATCCCGTTAAGGCTTGCGCCGCCGCGCCAGGACATGACCTGCGCGAGACCGCTTTCGTGCGTCTCGTCCGAGTTCTCCTGCTCGTAGCCTGGCACGCGCTCGTCGGTCTCCCCGTGGAGTATCTCCGCCAGCAGGTAGTGGTCCGCGTCGCACCCGTCCACGTTCACACTGAGCACGCAGTCGCGGATGTCCTCAGCCCTGATAGGACCGGTCTCGATGTAGCCGATGCTTCGCCCGTCCCCCGCCGTAGTGCGGAATCCGGCCCAGCGGTTGAGCGGCAGCCGCGCCAGGCCGCAGGCTATGTGCATCGTCACTGTTCGTTCGCGGTCGTAATGCGGGTCCGACACCGCCCCAAAGTCGGCGCCCCCATAGTAGAGCCAGACCTCGTCGCCCATGACCAACGGCTGAGAAGGCAGTAAGAAGCCACGGTCCCAGGCGTCTTCTTCCCCCGGCCGGATGAACGGTTCCGTCTCGCAGATCGGCCACCAGTTGATCCCGTCGCGACTGCCCATCAGGTACAACGGCATCCTCGAACCAAGCCCTGCCTGGCACACCATCATGTAGTAGCTGCCCCAACGCGAAATGCTCAGGTCGTGGAGCATCGGGTGTGGACCGCTCAGAGGAGAGACAATCGGGTTCTCCGCGTATACCGTCCAGTGATGCCCGTCAGGGCTGTAGGAGAGACCGATTGCCCGCTGCGGGTCCTTCGGCGCGAAGCACCCGTAAGCCTTCCAGCGCAACCGTGGGTCCGGTTCTTCGGGGTCATAGAGCACATTGCCCAGGTTCACCGAGAACCACTGGGGCCTCCCACCGGGGAAGGAGACCGAGAAGTCCTCGTCCCTGGTCCAGACCCAGCCGTCGGGGGAGTAGAACCTGCTGCCTGTGTTGAACGCCAGGAACTTCTGCTTGGGGTCCGACTGGTCCGGGTTAAGCATGACGAACGGAACGATGCCAAACCCGGGGACCATGTTGTTCTCCGCGCTACCCCTCCACTGGGCAAGGTTCAATATGGGCTTCGTCCAGTGGATGCCGTCGGGGCTCTCTGCATAGCCGGTGCGAGGGGTCTTCGTCCAGTCCTCCCAGAACGCTTCCGGGTCATCCGTGTTGAGGGCGCCGTACCACATGCGGAACGTCTGGCCATCGAGCACCACTTCTCCACTGTTGAAGACGCGATGAGAGTCGAAGGCCCCTTCCGGGCCGTGTGTGAGGATCGGGTTGTTCGGGTGCTTCACCGGCCCAGGCATGTATAGCTCGACCCCGTGGCTGCGCACCAGCTCCAGGTCATCCAGGAAAAGGTGCTCCTCTCCCGGCCGTCCCACCAACACCGGCGTAGTCAGCGCCTCGGCACGGAGCCGTTCCGGCAACTTGTTATTGACCAGAACCAGCCCCAGTGACGCGCTGCCCCGCCAGGCGCGCCCCTCCACTGCAATCGCCTCGATCGGCGCCAGGTAGCTTGACCAGTCCTCCGTCCGGCGGAAGAGACGCCGCGCGACAGTCATGGTCGAGAAGTCCGATCCCAGCCAGCGTGTGTAGTAGCAGAAGCGGCGTGTGCGATCCACGAAGAACAGCCACGGCACCCCGTCGCCCGCAGTCCCGAACGTCGGCGCGGACCACTGATCCCCCTCGAACCGAGAGTCGCCGGCGGTCAGGGACAGCCCGCACTCCCAGCTCTCAGCCGCCAAGTGGCTGTACTGGATCTGCCCGTTGCGCGCGACGTATGCGACGATCGTCTCCTCGCCCGAGCACACCACCGCCGGCGCATCCGGCGAGTAGCCAATCCGCTCCGGCCGGCTCACCGTACCTTCTCCTCTTACCCAACTGCGCCCGTCAACGCTGGATGCGTGCCAAAGCAGCCCGTGCGTGTCCCGCCAGACAAGGTGCACCACCCCTTTCTCGGAGACGGCCACTCTCGGCGCCTCATAGTGCGCGTCTTCGGCCGCAACGTGGCCTTCCCAGCGGCCGCCGTCGCGCCGTGCACACCAAAGCGCCCGACCGTCCCCTGCCTCCGCCCACCCGGCGACATACGGCTCGCCCCGAGCGTCAACCGAAGCCGAAGTCACTACCCCCTCGCATACCCCTTCCGGCTCCGCCCAGCTCACCCGGTTCGCCCCATCCCCTCGGACCTCGCCGCGGCTAGTCCAAGTGCGACCACCTTGGCTCCAGAAGAGATGTATGGACTCATCCGCGCCGACCACGGCGGCGAAGCCCTCGACGCCCCCCTCCAATAGCGGCTCGCCCGACGGCCCGATGAGCTCCTCAGGCGCCCCCAGGGGCAGGCGCGTCCCAAGTCCATCCCCGTGCTCCACGCAGACGCGAAGGCCCGCCTCGGTTGATACGAGGACGATCGCCTCCCCGTCGCGTGAGGAACGCAGGATGCACGCCGAATGGACTGCTTCGGACGACGCCTCAGACATCGCGATCTCTCCTGGATTCGAGGCCTGGATACTCGTGGCACTGTACAGCAGCACGAGCAGCAGACCGGGTAATGCTCCCATCTTCGGCCTCCTTGGTGCACGGCTTGCGCTTAACATAGCGGGCTTCAAATGGGCGCTTCCCCACGTGACAGCAGCAGGGGGCGGCCCTTGGCTGTCCAGTCCCGAGGGTGAAGGGGTCATGGGCGAAGCGCCGAGACCCGTCGGAGAATGCTTTGAGCCACACCATCACGCGGATCGACCTGCAGGGCCAGTTGGGCATGGAGCTTCGCCTCCGTCGTCTGCCCGTCGCAGAAGTAGACGATGGCCAGGTAGCTATGTATAGGAGCCAGGTACTGCTCGTAAGACGTGTCGGCGACACCCCGATCGCCCTTCTGAACCAGTGCCGCCTCCAGACCAGCACATGCACGGGCTCTCACGTTGGCGTCCCTAACCACGCCGGGGTATGCTTCGAGCACGTTGATCCACGTCCAGCCACGCTCGTAGCGAAGACGAGGGTTGTCAGGGCAAGCTGCGACGGCCTTATCCATGCGATCAACCGCGTCCAGTCCGCTTGACACCTGCTGCGACAGGTACCACACATCGCCCCCCAGGTAGCCCATGGCTGCGAAGTGCTGCGCGAAACGTCTTGCAAGCCTGGCGGCGGCTTGGGCGTCCGCCGTCCCGCGAATATACGGGTAGACCGGACTCCGTACGGCGAATATCCGCCGCATGTTTGAAACCTCAAGCGGCAGACGCAGCGTGAAGTATGCGGGCTCGATTAAGGGACGATCGTCGGTGCTGATCCTCCCGGAGGCCGAGAACATCTTGATTCCCTCCGCATCCAGTATCATTGTGCTAAGCAGCCGGACCGGGTCATCGAGCCACACCTCCGCCAGATTCTCACGTACCGGTTCCTCGCTCATACGTTCCTGCCAGCGTCGGAAGTCGATGTTGAGCGGCCCGGGAGTGCCTATCAGGATCGTGTGGCCAGTGTTGCAGTACCACAGCGAACAGTGCGGGAAGACCGACTGGAACGTCTTGAGCAGATCAGCCAGGTAGAAGACGTTGGTGGCGACCCAGGCGCACATGACGCCGTTCTCAGAAAGCCGTGACCGGCAGAGCTGATAGAACTCCTGCGTGTACAGGTACGGGCTGTAGGCGGGATGAATGGCGTTCACTGAGATGACATCGTATCTGTCCTGGGTGAGGAGAATGTGGTTCCTCCCGTCTCCGGTGATAAACCTGAACCTCGGATCGCTGAGCACGTCCCCATTTTCCGGCCCAAAGAAGGGGGCGGTGCGCCTCTCCTCAGGCACAAGCTCCGCACAGTCAATGCGCTCGAGGGGATAGCACGCCATGGATCGCGCCGTCGAACCAATCCCGAAGCCGATGATGAGAGCACTGCGGGGCTCCGGGGACAGGAGCAGGGGAAGGTGTGCCAGCATCTTGTGGACCGTGATGTCGAAGTAGTCGGTGTACGCCGTGGTCTTCCCATTGATGTTCAGCCCGCGCAGGCCCCATGGCCCGCCAAGCACAGACAGCGAGGCCTCCGCCCCTTCGTCGTAGTAGAGCACTGTCCGAAGCTCCTCCAGCGCGTACGCCGGCGAGTAGACGACCGTCGGCTTGATCCTTGCCGACAGCAAGCCGCCCACGAGCAGGCATGGCATGGCGATCCCGATGGCCCACAGCCGCCGTATCCCGGTGCGGTAAGGAGCCAGGAGCAAGATGAGCGCGCCCAAGAGGCCGTTCACGGCGGCGATAGCGACGACGCTCCCTTGCGCTCCCAGCGCGGGCAGGAGAACGAATCCGGCGGTCAGGGATCCCGCTACACCTCCCACGGTGTTGGACGCGTAGAGGCTACCCAGACTCTGCCCCAGGCGACTGATGTGCGTCGTGTACAGCTTCACCACGACCGGGAAGGTGGCTCCCATGAGGAGAGTCGGGACCATGACCAGCAAGGCGACTCTCGCGAGGTTCTCCGCCACCGCTTTTGCGGGGGCCAGGTCATTGCCCGCGAAGGAAACGACAACGCCGACCGACTGCAACATGTAAACGGCCGAGAGCGCGATGCCCAGTTCGAGAAGCCCGAAGACGATCAGCAGGTCCTTGCGCCGGTCGGCAATGGGGGCGAAGCAGTAGCTGCCAAGGGCTATGCCGGTCAGGAATGTGGCGAGGATGATGCAGAACGAGTGGGTGGTCATATCCACGAAGTAGATGAGTACCCTCGTCCAGACTGCCTCGTAGGCGAGCGATGTCGCGCCGCAGATCCCGAAGGCAATTATGGTGAATCTACCGACCCACGGATGCTCCGCTTCAGCAGGGCTGTCCTCCTGTCGGCTCGGTTCGGCCAGCCTGGGCGCCGGCTCTCGCGGCTGGCGGGCTGACGTCGGAGGGGCGATGCCACCAGCGGTGTGCCGCGCTGAGACGTAGAGCGCAAGGATGGCCCCGACCAGGTTGAGCATGGCGGCAATGTGGATGGTGTGCCCCGCTCCCACCAGTTGCAACAGCAGGCAGCCGGCTGCCAGACACCCCACTACGCCACCCAGCGTGTTGGCCCCGTACAGAAGGCCAACGCCCCGCCCAACTCTATCGGCTTGGACGAAGGATCTGCTGATCGCGGGCAACGTGCCTCCCATCAGCGTCGTCGGCAGGAGTAGGGCCAGAAAGCACAGCACAAACCGCGCCGCAGTGAACGCCCACGACTCGCCCGGGAAGGCTCGGGCCATATGGACGTAGAGGCGGTTGACGACGGCGAACAGCCACGGCATGGTGAGCGCACTCGCAGCGATCCCTATTTCGAGCCCCGCATACAACCTCAATGGGTACCGCGTGCGGTCGGCCCATCGGCCCAAGGCGACGCTCCCCAATGCCAGGCCGGCCATCATGGCTGCGAGAACGGTAGTGATGGCCTGGGACGACACGCCGAAGACCAAGCCAAGCATCTTGGCCCAGACGATCTCGTAGGCCAGCCCGGCAAAACCTGAGAGCACAAAGGCCATCACTATGATGCGCCGCAGAGCGTACCACCTCTGTGTGATTACGGGTCTGGCCTGCGTACGGAGTACGTCGAGATCCGCAGCGAGCGGATAGACCGCTGGCCTTGGGTGCCACGTCTGGCACGGGCTACGTCTCCGGTTGCGGCGTCACCGCCTGATCGCGCTGAAAGCTCCACGAGTACAACACGGGCGATCCAGCGCCGTGCAAGACGAAGCGAATCCGGATCGCGGCCCCGCTGGGAATCCCGTTAAGGCTTGCGCTTCACATGGCGGGCTTCAGATGGGCGCCCCCCACGTGACAGCAGCAGGGGGCGGCCCTTGAAGCTCTGTGCGACATCGCCGTGGTTCACGCTCCATCTGCGTTGGCGTGTAGACACAACCGGAGTGCGTTCGCGCTGCTACAGTGTACTCCAAGGCAACCTGAGCTGGAGCGGACAGCCGCGCCCCAACGCAGGCATCCCGTCACGCCGGTCGCTGCCGGCCGCCAACGGAGGCCGTACAACCAAACTATGCAGTAGTCTCCCGGTTCAGGAGATGCCACTGGCAGAGGTTGGTATCGTGGCCGCGGGGCCGGATCACCCGTGCTACCAATCCTCCAGCCCCATAGTGAACTTGCTCCTGTCCACGTCGGGTTCATACTGGCACGTGATGGCGAACAGGTCCTCCGTCTTCGACTTCTCCGGAGGTACGTTCACCTGCACATACGTGAATCCGCGGGCGTTCCAGGTGATGTAACCGTCAGACTCCGACTGCCGCACTGGATGGCCGTTCAGGCGAAGGTCGGTCAGTCGAACCTTCGGGTAGGGGATCCTGACCCGTAGCGCAATACCGTTCTCGATGGGCGTGCTGGCATCAGCACCCCCGCCTTCCAGCGCCAGCGCCGCGCGAGGACCCCATTGGCCAGGTCCGTCTGGATGGTCCTTGAGTACGCGCCGAATGGCGTCGCCGTTCACCGCGGGGTGCTCACCGATGTTGGCTGCGAACCCTTTGATGGACGGGTCAGCCAGCCACCGCTTGGCTGCAGCGGGAGAGGTCGCGCAGACGTATACCACCAGACCCTCAACCTGTGGATTGTTGAATCCGTGCACGATCTGGCGCTGCTTGCTCCACAACTCGACGCGGCTACGCCGACGTTGCGATGCGGTCTCGCCGTAGGCGACCACCGCGTAGAGCCCGTTACTGATCACGACGTTTGTGGGATAGCCCGGATAGTACTCCCCCGGCCACACCTCATTGCCCACCTGCAGGAGACGACGATGCCGTAGGAGAGCGCTGCGCGGCCATAGAACCTCCGACGCGAAGACCATCGTATGGTAGCGACTATAGCAGTAAACAGCCGCATAGGGCCGCGGCCGCCCCCGCCAGAGCTTGTAGGAGATCGCGTCGAGTCCGGGCCCCCAGAAGAGCTGCTCGGCGTCTTGTTCCAGCTTGTCGGACGGGAAGCCCTCCTCCAGGGCGGCTTCGTCCATGAGGTCCATGATGACGTGATGGTAGGGCCGCAGGGCCAGATTTGAGTACGCAGCGCCGGAACTCTCCAGCATTATGTAGTTGCCGAACGTCATATCGAGCCCATGCAGGTCGGCATGAACCTCGGGCTGGTACTCCTCCATCACCTTCTGGACCGCTACGCCCTCGGGATGATCTTCCGGGTCGTTGGGCCCATCCAGGGTGAAGCCTTGGTACGGGACCTTCCCCTTCGTGTTGCCGAACGTACCGGCCACGTAGCCGTCCGGGTTCACCACCGGCATGCAGACTAGCACCTGGCGCTGGAGGATCTCCCTCGCCACAGCATCCTCGGAGAGGAGCCACTTCATCACGGCGAACAGACCCAATGAGCCAGAGCGCTCGATGCCTGAGTGAAGACACGTGAGCAGAGTATGCTGCTTGTCAACATCATCGACAGCGGGGTCCGTCAGACGTGCGGAGTAGATGGGGCGGCCCTCGGCGGACCGGGCAAGGGTCTCCAGCTCCATGATGCGCGGATTCCGATGCTGCCACTCCTGCAGCCGAGCCTCCAGTTTCTCCCACGAGGGGTAGGTTGTCTTACTTGCCGCTTCCTGTGCCGCGGGCCCGGAGTTCTGAGCCATCTGGTTGCCTCCCATGGTCGCTGTGTCGTCAACCGCTCGCGTTCTATCCAAACGCAACGGCAGCAACGATGCTCCGGCTATGACCCGAAGAAGATCGCGTCGATTCACGCCAACTCCTCCCATACGCCGCCTTGCGTAAGGGGGCCGGGTGTCTGACACCCAGCCTCCCTACGCTTGTGCGCGCTCGTCTGTTCCGTCCGGGGCCAGCTGGTGGTGTGAACCCCAGGGCTACCATACCTCCGTGCCCTTGTCCGGATCAAGCTCCCAGTTCTGGAAGTATGGGACCTGGTCTATCTTGCACCACTTGGCATGTCCATCGGCGAAGGAGACGTTGAAACCACCGTTATGGCGCTCGGTGTCGAGGTCCTTTCCATACTCGAAGGGCGAGCCCGGGTAATACAGGTACGGCGGATACGCAATACAGTAGCCATACTTGAGGTTGTACGGGGCCCATTGCAGGTACTCGCATGCGTAGTAGGGACTCGTTTCGGCCATGATAATCAGATCTCCCGGGAACACAACTTCTGACGTTTTCGCCCCCTCCTCGACTCCTAGTTCAGCATTCCACTTCTCCATGACCCGATGGTTGACCCCATAGTGAACCCACATGTACTTCGATCTGTTCAGGGCGATGTCTTCCGTAATCGGCGGCTTCGAGGGGCACCACAGGATCTGGTCGTTCTTGGTGTAGGGCTCGATGTTCTGGGGCCACAGACGGTAGGTCGCGCCGTACGTAGCGCGCGGGCAGTACGTCTCGTCGTAGTCGCTCGCGTACATGATGAACGCGAGGCCGAACTGCTTGATGTTGCTCAGGCAGCTTGTCTGGAGCGCCTTCTCCCTGGCCTTGGAAAAG
>JALGUK010000264.1 GCA_029820875.1 Candidatus Zipacnadia bacterium | reverse complement strand
TGTCGAACAACTCCAGCGAGAGCCACACCGGCTCGTCATCGGTCTTGGTCTGCGAGTACTTGCAGATTTCCACCAGCGACTCGACCAGCTTGTCCAACGCCTGCTCGCGCTTGTCATCGCCCGGGTCAGGCCCGCTCAGACATGCAGTCAGCTTCGCGCCGACCAGGTAAGCTGCGTCAATCGACTTCTTGACGTCCTCGACGGCCTCTTTACGCTCGGCCTCGTCCAGGCTGTTGAGGTTCAGCTTGTTGAGCAGAAGCGGCAGCTGAGCGCCGATGCCCAGGCGCAGATGCGACTGCTCGGCGATATCTCGGATTTGCTTCATGACCTCCGGGTCGTCATAGCGACAGATTTCCAGCACCCCGAAGAAGTCGTCATTGGCAATTTCCCGAACGGTCTCCACCATGTTCTCAGCACTTTTAACCGCGTCGGGATAAATCATGAAGTGGACTATCCCGACATCCATGAGATTACGCCATGATTCGGTCATAGTCACATCCCCTTTCATTTTAGATAGACGCCGTCGTGTGGGCCGAGCACATCGGCAGGCGCCTATCGCTCCATTTCATCTATCAGCGTCTCGATCCCTTTAACCCACGCATGGGCGGGATCGTCATACGGTTGCATAAGCTGAGTATCACCGGCCAGAACCCACAGGTAGTAAAGCGAATACCCGGGAGCGGCGACAACCGGGTGATACCCACGCGGAATTACGACGGTATCGCCGTCCTTTACGGTGTAAACCTCATCAATCTCCCCGTCGCCGGTGTAAATGCGCTGAAACCCGAAGCCGCCGGCCGGATGGCATCGGTAGTGGTATATCTCCTCGAGCTTGACCTCAATAGGCGGCCGCTGGACATCATGCTTGTGAGGCGGATAGCTGGACCACGCGCCCGGAGCGTTAATCGTCTCCCCGACTATGAGCCGCTGCGTGCATCCACCGCGCCCTACGATGTCATACACGTCCCGCCGCCAGTTCCACCGCCCGACAGAGCGCCCCTTGACCTGCTCGGGTGGGATAAGCTCCGGCTGCCCCTCGGCGGTGGACGGCGCCCCCAGGACGGCTGCTTCGAGCTTGGACTGGGCCTCAATCTCAAACAGCGTTCCGGGCGGGACGAATACCGAGTAGGGGCGTCCGCTGAACACGTCGCGCCTGAGGCCGATGGACTCGAACGTCTCGCGTCCGCAGCGCACGGTGCAGGTACCCGACAGCAGCACGAGCAAAAGCTCCCGGTCCTCGCTGGAGCCGCTGTAGGAATTGCCGGTTTCGAGAAGCAGGAGGCTGAAGTCGATAAGTTCGCCCGCCTCGACGTTCGCTTTCCGAATCGGGTTGAGACCGCTTTCAAAAGACTGTCGAATCAGTAACTCCATGTCTTAAAGCCCTCCAGAGGACCATGCTTGACCATCTAAAGCTCCACCACTTTGCCCTTATCGGCCGCTCGGTAGGCCGCCTCCACGATTTCAAGCGCCGCCAGTGCATCCCGGCCTCTAATCGGTACCTTTTGATGGTTCCGCAGCGCACCGACAATCTCCTCCATGAAAAGGAGCGACGGGAGTCCGATGTACCCGGGCGGGGTCGGATAGGCGACGTGCTCACGGCGGACCGGAGCATGTCGCGCATGAGGAAGGTCAGTGGCCACGATAATCTCATTGTCGCAGGTGCTCCACTCTATCGAGCCCCCGCAGCCCTTGATGCAGACGGAGAAGTCGTACCCACTGGGTGGATATGAGCCTGGCAGGCTGTATCCCGTCTCGATGCTTGCACACTCGCCCCCCGGATACCACAGAAGAATCCGGGCATAATCTTCCACCTCCAGGCCGTGCATAGCGGACGAAACTTGCGCGGTGACCCGGTCGGGCTTTTGCCCCAGCAGCCAGTTGAAAAGGTCAATAAAATGGACGCCGAGATTGTGCAGCGCCCCGCCCCCACTCAGCCGCTTGTCTATCATCCACGGTGACGGCCCGGTGGTGTAACGTGTCGGCGGGCCGCCTATAATGTTCCCCGAGCAGTAGATTGGCAGGCCGATGTCGCCGGACCTGATAATGGACATCATCTCCGTGACCAGCGGATGCCGCCGCCACACGAAGGGCACCGCGCACTGCACTCCCACCTCCTCAATCCGGGCCAGCGCATCCCGCCACACGTCGGCGGAGACGGCGCAGGGCTTTTCCACAATTACGTGCTTGCCTGCCTGCGCGGCTTGGACCGCTGCAGCCGGGCAATCACAATGCGGCAGCAGGATGAGGGCAATGTCCACTTCGGGTCGAGCCAGCGCCTCATTGAGCTGGGTATATCCAGGCAGGCTCAGCGCAGAAGCGGTCTCGGCCAGGAGCGCCTCGTCCTCGTCCACAACCGCCACGACCCGGACCCCATGCACCTGCTCGATAGTCTGCACCCAACCGACGCTGTGGAGGTGGTGCAGGCCGACGATTACAATGCCCATATCCGACACTACGGCATTCCTCCCTTACCGGTCTGTAGCTGACTTCGCGCGGGTTCCTGGGGAAACCTCCTTGGGCCGTTCGCATATGGATACAACAAGCCGGAAGGATTCCATGAGTGCGGCTGGAAAGAACAATGCAATGGACGACGCACAGAACCTGTCGCCTCTTTCCGGCCTGCAGGAGGTCCCAGACTTATGGCACTCATACATAGACTATTGCTTTGCTGCGTTGTACTGATGCTCACCGGCTGCGTCTGTAGTGCCGCCCGCTTCACTGACCCGTTCTCCACTGACCCCTCGGCGATAGGCCGCAAGCCGTTCATGTGGGAGATATCGCCACCGATACCGGGCGCCGCATCGTCCTGGGATATCGTTGACGGCGCGCTCGAGTATCGCACCGAGAACTCGCAGCTCGCACCGGCGCGTACAACCATGTGGGCCGCCGGCGTTGACATCTCGGACGACTCAACGTGGAGCTGCGAGGTGGCCTTCCGACACCTTGCCGGTGTCGCACCGATTCCACAGTACGAAGCGGTTGTCTACATCCTCTGGCATGCCGACAGCGCGGGCGATATGCGCCTTCTGTCGCTGGTGTACGATGCCGGCAAGCGGAACCTCATTCTGCTCAACGGGGACAGCAAGGAGGAGCCTATCCCTGCGGACCTCACAGGAGATTTCCATCCAATCCGCATCACCGTGCAGAAGCACCGGGTGCGCGTGTACATAGACGGGAAGCTCCGGGGAGGCCCCTATGAATTGGGCTCTCTCAAGTGGGAGGGATCGGAGGTGTTCCTCCTGGGACCGATTACACGGACGGAGAACCACACCCTTCGCTGCCAGTGGGACTACTTTGCGTTCACTGACGAGGGTGCCTTCGCGCCGAGCGATAAGGCCGAATGGAACCCTGCGGCCGAAACCGAGCCGGTGACAGCCG
>JALGUK010000602.1 GCA_029820875.1 Candidatus Zipacnadia bacterium | reverse complement strand
CACTCGTTTCACCCGATGTGGGAGGAAAAATCGCAGAAGCTGACGGCCTCGCCCTATGACCGCAGGGCCCTGTATCAGATACTGGCGCTGACGGAGGCAATTGGGGCCGATGAGTTTCTCGGACCTCAATTTGTAATCACCGACAAGCCGGCCCGCTTGGACGCCCCTCCCGCCCACAGCCGCGGGAACCGGATGGAGTTCTACCGGATGCTGCTTGACGCCGGCGCCCCGATCGGGAGCTTCGTACACATCGAGAACCTGGCCGCATCTCCAGCGAAGGGGGCAATCTTGCTTGGGGAGCCCCGCTTTACCGAGCAACAACTAGACAATATCCTGCAATTCGCACAGCACAGCGGGCTGCTTGTGGCCTGTCACACGGGCGATGAAGACGCCCCGAACAAGCCCATTCAAGCCCTGTTGGGAGTGCGTAAGGCCGAGCCGGCGGACGGCCTGGCCTATCAGATACTCGGTACCCCCCTCACGGGGAAGCTTGCAGGTGTGCGGGGTTGGGATGGGACCTTCCGCGGCAACCACCATTGGAAGGTTTACGAGAGACGGCCCGGCACGACGAGCGTTTATCGGCTTTGGGGGAAGGGAACTTGATTTCGACACCGCTCGTCTCATCGCCCGGCTGGCGAATTGGGTGGCCGGGGACGAGATAATTATGCCCGAGGGCACCTGCGGCTACGGATTCCGCGGCGCAGGACGGACTTACATCGTATTGGAGGAGTTGCAGTCGCGTGAGCGCACCGTTGAGGTACAGGTCAAGGTTCAGGCCGGTCAAACCGGACGATTCCGCGCGATTAACCTTAACGACGGCCAACGCCTTGACTGCTCATTTAAGCCCGAGACGCAAAGGGTGACAGTTCGCGTGCCATTGCTCCCCAGCTCTGCCGCTTTGATTGCAATCTTGCCCGACTGACGTCTGGGAGGATGTCCGCTGGGTTTCGGCGAAGCAGCTCATGTCCAGCGCAGCTTGTGCGGGACATGGGCTGGGCACGCTCAGGCCGAACGGTATGACGCCTACCTGAGCGGGCAGCGTCTCATCCGTGTAGGATTGGCGACCGGATATGAGCGCGTGAGGATATTCAGCGACGGCCCTATCCGACTGGCGCGGTACCCAGGCGGCTCATCCGTGTTGCCGCCGGGAGTGACGCTGCAGGATGCCGGGGGTACTGCAAGGGTCCGCTACAGCGCTCCGTTCAGGAGAGGGATGAGCTGGCCGTGTCGCTGAGGCGACGGGGCTACCAGGTGCAGGTGAGCGCCGAAGGGTCCCCGCTTGCGCTTCTTATCCTGGACATCCCCACCTACAGGCGTGCGGAGTTAATCGTCAAGCGCCTGGCGCGCACCGGTGTCCCCGGGGCCGAAATCGTGGAACCGACGGCAGCTACAGCGGGGCGGGCCGAGGTAGTCATTGACACCAAATCCGCCCACAGTAGCCTGGATCTAAGCGGGCCGCTCGATATCGTTCCGGCCGGGGACAGCCACCTGTCCTTCCGGGCTAATGGTGTCAGCGTGGTTGCAATCATGCCCCTGGAGCAGTATCTGCGCGGTGTAGTCGGGCGGGAGATGCCGGACGACTTCGAGATGGAGGCCCTCAAGTGCCAGGCAATCATCGCGCGCACATGGGCGCTATCGAACCTCGGCAGGCACGCTGCAGACGGCTTTGACGTGTGCGCCGGGGTTCACTGCCAGTGCTACGGCGGCCTGGGAAGCTACAGCCCCCGCACCGACGCCGCCATCGCCGCAACGCGCGGGCAAATCATCACTTACAACGGCCGCCTCTGCAGGGCGATGTACCATGCCGTTTGCGGCGGACATACCGAGGACCTCCAGAGCGTCTGCGGAATCCGAGACCCGTCCCTGCGGGGTGTGCCGGACACGCCGTCAGGCGGCTCCCCGCTTGAGCTTGGGACCCGGCTGGCTCTCGGAGGCTTCCTTAACGCGCCGGGTGATGCTTACTGCAAGGCATCGCGGCGCTTCCGGTGGGAGAAGGCGTTCACGCGGCGCGAACTCTACGAGATATTCTCCAAGACCCTCCCGCGCCTCCTATCCGGG
>JALGUK010000263.1 GCA_029820875.1 Candidatus Zipacnadia bacterium | reverse complement strand
GCAATGGCCCACCGCGGGCTGCGCGTCACCTGCCCCGCCCGCCTCTGAAGGGCCAGCGAGTTCAGCTTGACGACCACGCCGTCCACATCGTAATCCAGCTCGCTCTTGCGCTCGGTCCACTCCCTGCAGTACTCGATGGCCTCTTCGATGGAAGCGCAAAGCCTGCTGTTGGGATTTACACGGAAGCCCATTTCCTTAAGAAGTGCAAGCTCCTGGACGTGGGTCTCCAATTCGGTCAACGTGGAGTAACCGATGCCGTAAGTAAAAATGTCCAACCGGCGGGAGGCGGTAATCGAGGAGTCAAGCTGGCGGATTGACCCGGCTGCGGCGTTGCGGGGGTTTGCGAATCGTGGTTGCCCCTCGCGCTCCCGCTCGCGGTTGATTCGCTCGAACTCGGACAAGGTAAGAAATATTTCCCCCCGCACTTCGAGAACGCCCGGCACGTCCTTGCGCAGCCTCAGTGGTATGCTCTTTACGGTCCGGACGTTGGTCGTGATATCCTCCCCGGTGGTTCCGTCGCCCCGGGTCGCTCCGGTGACCAGGAGGCTGTCCTCATACGTGAGTGAGACGGCCAGGCCGTCGATTTTAAGCTCGCTTACATACTCCAGCGGCTGCGTCTCGGGAATGTCCAGAACCCGCTTGAGGCGGGCGTCGAACTCCCGCAGTTCCTGGTCATCGAAGGCGTTCGCGAGCGAGAGCATAGGCTCCCGATGGGTGACGGCTCCGAACTCCTCAAGCGGCGGGGCGCCGACGCGCTGGGTGGGGGAGTCCGGCGTGACCAGCTCCGGGTGCGCCTGCTCCAGCTCCACAAGCTCCCTGAAGAGGCGATCGTACTCGGCGTCCGAAATCTCCGGCTGGTCCAGCACGTAATACAGGTAGTTGTGACGCTCAAGTTCCCGTCTGAGCCATTCAATCCGTTCGCGAACGCTTGAACTTCTACCCTCCATGTCCATCACGCCCCTTCTTCATCGTAGGCATCCGACTCTGCGCTCTCCAGGCCGGTGGGAATTGTGAAGGCGCACTGAGCGCGCGCAAGGCTGTGTCCCTGGGAGTCCATAGCCTCGACTGCAACGATGTGCCCGCCGGGCTGGTATTCACCTGGCCTGATGATACAGGAATATGGTTTGCAATTGGAGAGAGTTATGACGCGACCGTCCACGCTGAACATCACGTACGAAAGCCCGGCCCCTGGTAGAACGCTCGCAATGACCTCCGTCGGCTTGGAGAGCGCAGCTCCCGGTCTAGGGGACACAATCTTGATTTCCACTTTCGTCGGCTGCTCGTACATTACCCCTCCAGGCTCCGTTCCGGTCGAGGGAGGGGCGAGGGCGAACTGAGGCGTCTCCGGCGGCACACGAATCTGTTGTGCAAGCTGGTTGGCGGCCACCAAGACGCCGATAATGTGCATCTTCATGCGCTCTTTGAGTGTGTATCCGCTTTTGGACTCGAAGAGGTACGAGGGCGTCTGATGGTCGAAGCCAAAGTGGCGGTGAGCGAGGGCGCGATTATCGTTCTCATCGTCGAAGTAGGTGTTCAAGGAGATTCCGTACTGCTTCATCATGTAGGAGATGGTGCCGCCGAGGGCCATCGAGGCCTTCCCCACTGCAACCGGCAGAGCGCGGCACGGCCCAATCGCCTCCACGAAGTTCGTCCGGTAGGCGGGCTTGCTGGACCTGCGCGGCAGCTCATGAGCGTCTATGACGGCGTCAGGGCGCCACTGAAGGAACGCATTCTCGATAGCCCGGGTCTCCGGCTCGCTCAGCTTCTGCCAGTTCCGGTTAAGGTCCACCCCGTGGGCGTTGCGGCGCGTATCGGCCTCGGCGCCATCCGGGTTGGCCATCGGGATGATTACCAGCGTCACCCGCTTGAGCAACACCTGCTCGGCGGCTCCCTGCGTGAACGCCAGATGTCGAATCAGCGCGAGCATAGCCTCGGTGGGTGCTTCCTCGTTCCCGTGCTGGCGGCAGATTACCATCAACCGCTTCGTCTGCCCGAAAATCGTGGCTGGGTCATGCACGGCCACAAGAACAATATCGCGCCCCTGCACGGACCTCCCGATGCTCGCCGCGCTCACCCGTGGCGACCTGGCGGCGATGGACCTGAGTGCTTCAATCATCCGGGCGTAGCTGGTCCTGTTACCCGGATGCTGGGCGAGTATCTCAGCGAGCAGGCCCTTGCCCGTGTCGCGGGCCGCCGGGCTAAGTGTTGCAGCGCAGACAATCGCAAGCAGGAATATCGCGAAAAAATATCGCGCAGGTCGGCGTATCATCAGTTGACCTCAGGCGGCTTACAGCGGCCTTGCCGGCTACTCGAAGGTGGTGTAGTGAGACGTCACGCTGCCGGTCCGCGTGTCAAGGATGTAGTATCCGCTGCGCGGGTCTCCGTCTTCCTCCTGGTAAGCGAATGCCCCGATGGCATAGCGGCCTATGTTGTCCGCCGCTCGGGCAGGCTGAGAAAGAGCATGCACCAGGTTGAGAAGCAAAAGGACGGCGATAACGGCCAGAAGCACCTGAATCGTAGTGACTCCCTTTTGGCTTCGCGTCATTGTGAGTCCTCCTTCGACCTTCGAAATGCCATTACATTGTCAAGTATATCACGTTCGGCTTCAGACAGGGAATCCGCACGGATGAACAGGCCCGGGATTCGGGGCGTTCAGTACTTCTGAAAGAGCTTGCCCCAGCGAGTCTTCATAAACTCCGCCACGCGCTTTTTCCCGTGTACCGGGAACCAGAAGGCGTCGTGGTACGCGCGCGAGGCGAGATAGGACCAGGGGACGAGCGGTGACTGCAGCAGCAGCTTCTCCAGCGGCTTGAGGAAGCCGTGGTAAATCATCTTCTGGCCGCGGCTTGCGAACGTATCACCGACTGTGAACCCCCAGTTCTCGCCGGAGATGTCGTCCCCGACGACTTTAATCCCGTCCGGGTCGCCGCAGCCGAGGCCGCGCTCGGTAGCGATGCGGATGTAGTCGAGCCTCATCGGCTCGAACCCCATCATTTTCGCCGCGATAGCGTCAATGGCGACCTGGTCCTTGCTCGCGAGGATGACGTTCTTCTCCACCGGCTCCATTGCGCGCGGGCCGGCCCCGTTGCCTGCGACTGTTCCGTCCATCACCGCGAAAAGCCCCGGGTGTATCTCGTGCTGGATTGCCAGGAGGTCCACGATGGCCTCGTGAATCCGCGCATGGCACCAGTGGCGGTTGTCGTTGAGCAGCCCGCCGAAGGCGTTCTTCATCGCGCCGGTGGTGGTCGTGAAGACGTGGGTTTTGACGGTGGGCAGTTGGATGGCGTTCTTGCCGATGAGAATCTCGGGGATCATTATCCCGTCCGGGTATATCTCCGGCAGGCAGAGCATCTCGGCCTTGGGTTCGTACTTAATCCATTTAAT
>JALGUK010000262.1 GCA_029820875.1 Candidatus Zipacnadia bacterium | reverse complement strand
AAGAACCCCGAGCTGTGGCATCATGAAGATGCTGTCGACGGCTAACTGTGTGACACCCATAGGCTCGAACGCGTCAATCATCATCAGCGCAGCCTGTTGCCTTCGCGGGGCATGAGAGAGGACCCCACCGCTTCCGATTATCAGGTCCAGCGACATCATATCCACCAATGTTCGACCGGTCAGGGTCTGGTCGAATGCGTCAGAGATTGTCCGTTCCTGCCGAACGCCCTTGAGGCCTGTGGCGAGGTTCTTGTGCTGCTCGAGAGCCAGGCGCAGAGCCTCACGCGCAATTGCCTGCTCGATGATAAGGCCTTCCAGTGTCAGGGCCACCGGGTCCTCGTCAAATGGCACCCAACGCAGCACGTTGTCAATACCGGCTTCCGCAAGGACGTTGCTGACGGAATAACTCATGCCGAGATTGGCGCTGACGGTTCGATTGAACACACCGCCGAAGACGGAGAAGACATCGGTGGTAGCGCCCCCGATATCGACCCCGAGGACGTTGATTCCTCGCTGGCGTGCAACAGTCTGAATAAGCGAGCCCACTGCAGCCGGTGTGGGCATGATGGGCACGGCCACCCAGCCGAGCAGCTTATCGTATCCGGGGGCGTGCTGCATAACATGACGCAGGAAAAGGTCTTGTATTTCTTGCCGTGCCGGGCCGAGGTTCTCCCGTTCCATAACGGGACGGATGTTGTCGACGATGTTGAGTGCGGTCTTGCCTTCGAGGTTGTTACGCACCAGCTCTCTCGCGTCGATATTGCCAGCATAGATTACGGGCAGCTTGTATTCCGTTCCCAGCCTCGGCGATGGGTCAGCGGCTGCTATCATCTCGGCCAGTTCCGCCACATGGGTGGTAGTTCCACCATCAACACCGCCCGAAAGTAGAATCATGTCCGGGCGGAGGCTTCTAATTCGGGCGATGCGCTCATGGGGCTTACGGCCGTCATCAATGGCGACGACGTCCATCACTATCGCCCCCGCCCCAAGTGCGGCCCGCTGCGCGCTTTCTGCGGTCATAGTGGACACCACTCCAGCGACCATCATCTGCAGGCCACCTCCTGCGCTGCTGGTCGAAACGTAGGCATCCACTCCACGGCCGTCGCTCGAGGGAGTGATGATGGATTCTTCTTGCAGCAGCGGGCGCCCGGTAAGCTCCTCGATTTCGCGGACGGCGTTGAGCACGCCGCGTGTGACGTCCTCGAATGGGGCCTCGACCGTTGTGGGCGCCTCTCCACGGACGGCTAGACGGTACTGGCCGTCTCGTGACTCAATCAGAATAGCCTTCGTTGTCGTGCTGCCGCAATCCGTAGCAAGGTAGGATTGCATCCGCCTGTTATCCATAATCAGGTTTCGCCGCTATGAGGCTTGCAGCCCTCGCTATCGGATTCATCTGCTGTTCCTCTTTGCTCCTCCAACTGCTCGATGCGGGTCATCAGCCGCTCGATGTTGGTCCGGTCTTCCATCATCTGTTGAAACTTGCGGTAGTCGGCGATGTTGAAAACGCTCTGTATAATCGGCTCAAATACTATCAACGCCTGGCTCGCCACAAAGCTCAAAGGGAGTGTAGCCTCGAGAACGAAGACGGCGGGCATTCCCAGACGCAACTCAACGAGCCGCTGCGCAACCCGCTCAATCAGTTGCTCGTGCCTCTCGCCTGCCGGCTGAGCATCTCGCTCGGTCGGCCAATCCCGCCACGGTGTCAAGAAACTCAACGACAGCCCTCCGATTGTCCTCAGTGCGCAGGAATATGCCCCGGAAGTTGTCCAGACGTGACGGCCTGAGGAAGGGGGTTACCAGAACGCCGTTCGTCGCCGACTCGAATGCGCGAAAATCAGTCCACGGACGCCACTGGCGCACCGGCAACGGCCCGAAGACTGCAACCCCTTCCGGGGTCAGCTCGAATCGCGTCGGCGCCCAGTAAGGTGCCAGAGAACCCAACAGCAACGCAGCCGAGAGAATCACCGCGCCGATTTGCAGAAAACTAACGTAGACCAAAACCAGCACCAGTACCACTAAAACGCCGGTAGCAACCGTCAGTGCAGGCCTGCGACGCGCCGGATGTACCGTCCACTGGAGCTGCGAAGGCGCCGGGCCTGGGCAAGCGGCGCCGCCCAGCATCTCCCCCGCAGCCTGTGCCGTGTCGTCTCTCACTTCCGAGCGCCTCCAACTACCTCCTGGTGCGATTCGTCCCATTCCCGGTAAACGTTTCCGGCGACTTCGCTGCAATAACGCTCCGCCATGACACCCGCCACACATCCCTCGCCAGCGGCTGTGATAGTCTGGCGAACCTTCTTGAAGATAACGTCGCCGCAGGCGAAAACGCCCTCAGCAGATGTCTGCATATCCATGTTGACTAGGATGAACCCGCTCTTGTCGAGGTCTACGACGCCCTCACAGAATTGCGTGTTCGGCTCGTGGCCGATGGCGATGAAAACCCCGTCGAACTCAATGGTGTCCTCTGCGCCGGTCTTGAGGTTCTTGACCCGAAGAGCGTTGACTCCCGCATCATTGCCCAGGATTTCGGTGACAACCATGTTCCACAGGAAGTCGATCTTAGGGTTAGACTGGGCGCGGTCTTGAATCACCTGGGTCGCCCGCAAACGCTCGCGGCGGTGAATGATGGTAACCCGCTCGGCAAAGCGCGAGAGGTAAATTGCATCCTCGACCGCCGTGTTTCCCCCCCCGACACACGCCAGACGCTTAGCGCCTTTGAAGAATGCGCCGTCGCAGGTCGCGCAATAGCTGACCCCTCGACCGAGAAACTCGTTCTCTCCCGGGACCCCGAGCTTGCGCGCATCGGCACCGCTGGCAATCACAACGGCAGTTGCCTCGTATGTTTCACCCGTTGTCTCAATGACCCACCTTCGTCCCTCACGGCGCAATGCGGTGACACCCTTGACAATGTCAATCCTGGCACCCCACTGCCGCGCCTGCTTCTCCATCGCTTGTATCAGTTCCATTCCGGAAATGCTCGGAAACCCGGGATAGTTCTCGATCTCGGTCGCCAGAGCGGTTTGTCCACCGGTACCTCCGCGCTCAAGTAGGACCGTTGACACCCCTGCACGTGCCGCGTAAAGGGCGGCGGTCAAACCTGCGGCACCGCCGCCAACCACTACAACGTCAGCCTGATTATCCGGCATAGCCAATCCCCTTCTAAACAGGGAGAGTTTTGATTAAATTCTCGATTACCGAGTGTTTTTTGCAGCTCCCGGCGCCGGGCTGCAACCGGCACAACAACTGGCACACAGCCTGTCTTCGTTGCACCGTCCATTGATTCAATGGATGTTGCGTATTTTAGCACACAGGTAGCCAAATTGCAAACGAGGCCGCCGTCGGGGTCGGCGAAGGCGGCCGTCGGGCCGGGTGCGGGCATTGACCTCAAGAACTGCACCAAGGGGCTTGACTCGTACCTCCAAGTCGGTCATAGTAACTTGAGCAACCTCTTCGTTTATTGGCTGTCCAGGTGCTCGAAGGCCGGAATGTGCGCCTGCCGAGATGAATGCGTCGTGACCTAACGCCCGTTTCCATCAGGGATTGGGCGCATAGAGGAACAGCCGCGAAAGCAAGCCGCTGGCGCACTGGGCCTCGGAGAGGCTGGTACTCACGCGTATCGCGATCACATTGGTCTCGCCGGGCCGAATCGCATCTGTGACGTCCAGCTCCATTTGGGCTGGCCGGATATAGGCCTCCTTGTACGGACGATGGCCGAC
>JALGUK010000261.1 GCA_029820875.1 Candidatus Zipacnadia bacterium | reverse complement strand
CTGTCGTACCGGTTTGTCATTCTGAGCGCCCGAAGGGAGCGAAGAATCTCGCCGTTTTCATGTCGCGGCACGTCTAACATCGAGATTCTTCGGCGCTTTGCGCCTCAGAATGACGAGGTCTCATTGTAGTACTGATGAAAAGGTGCTCAACCTAAAAATGGTACCCAATCCCAAAATGGTACCGCGGGCGTCCCGCCCGCGCAGACAGGCGAGACGCCTGTCGCACCGGTTTGTCATTCTGAGCGCCCGAAGGGAGCGAAGGGTGTCATTGTGGTACTAATGAAAAGGTTACTCAACCTAAAAATGGTACCCAATCCCAAAATGGTACCGCGGGCGTCCCGCCCGCGCAGACAGGCGAGACGCCTGTCGTACCGGAAGGTTTGCGAGACGTCCGTCGTACGTATCGGAATGCGCCCTGCCATGAGTTCCGAACAGTCATGTCAGGAGGTATTTGATGGAACGCTCCGACAGGCTCAGGAAGATCCCGCCTTATCCGTTTGTGGAGATTGCCCGCCTTAAGGCGAAAGCGATTGCGGAGGGCGTGAACCTTATTGATTTCGGGATTGGAGATCCCGATCGGCCTGCGCCGCCGCATATCATCGAAGCCCTCTGCGAGGCGGCGAAAGACCCGGGGACCCACACTTACGACGAGAGCGATTTTGGGCTTCCTGAGTTTCGCGCTGCGGTCGCGCGGTTTATGAAGCGCCGCTACGCAGTAGAGGTGGATGAAGCGACTGAGATTCAGAGCCTGATCGGAAGCAAAGAGGGCCTTGCACATGTAGTCTGGTGCTACGCCAACCCCGGAGATGTTGTGCTGGTGCCGGACCCGGGCTATTCGGTCTACAGGGTCAACGCGATTTTCTGCACCGCCGTCCCTTACACGATGCCCCTTTTTCAGTCGAACGGCTATTTGCCGGACTTTGACCTCATCCCGTCGGATATGGCCAAGCAGGCCAAGCTGTTGTTCCTGAATTATCCTAATAACCCCACCGGAGCGACCGCCGACCTCGACTTTTTCGAGCGCGCCGTGCAGTTTGCAAGGGAGCATGACCTCATAGTTTGCCACGATGCGGCCTACGCGGAGGTCACTTACGACGGTTACCGCGCACGCAGCATCCTGGAGGTCCCCGGCGCCAAGGACGTTGCCGTGGAATTCCACTCCCTCAGCAAGACGTTCAACATGACCGGCTGGCGTATCGGCTGGGCAGTGGGAAATGCCGAAGTGATTGCAGCGCTCAGCAAGCTCAAGTCGAATTTGGACTCCGGGGTATTCATGGCGGTGCAGCGGGCGGCCATAGCCGCCCTGAGCGGGCCGCAGGAGCACATCGAAGAGATGCGCAGGGGGTACCAGGAGCGGCGGGATCTCCTGGTTGACGGCCTCAAGGCCCTGGGCTGGCCGGTTGAAAGACCTCGGGCTACATTCTATATATGGTCTCCCGTTCCACGGGGCTACACCTCCGAGCGTATGGCACGCGAGCTTCTGACCAAGTGCGGCATTCTCGCTATTCCAGGAGCGGCATACGGCGAGCACGGGGAGGGCTATATCCGCCTGTCGCTCACCATCAAAGGGGATGACAAGAAAGCGCAAATCCAGGAGGCACTCAGGCGGATTGAGGCGAATTTGTCCCTTGAGTGGGAGTAAGCTGTCGCCCTCGAGTCGCCGGGGCGTCTCTTACTGCACCAACGAGTCCCAGAAACCGGTATTTCCGGTCGTATGCAGCTCAGGGGTAAGGTGTGAATGTGGTTAGAGGGGCGCGGCAGCAGCGAGTATTGATTGTTGCAGTAACAGGGCCTGAGGCTCAAAGTCGCAGTTCGCTGGATGAGCTTGTCCGGCTGGCTGAGGCTGCCGGCGGGCAGCCGGTGGGCGTGCTTACTCAATCGCGTCAACATGCGGACCCGAAAACTTATCTCGGCTCCGGGAAGCTGAGCGAGCTTCACAGCGAAGTACTCAGCCGCGGCGCTGATTTGGTTGTTGTGGCAGATGAGCTTTCTCCCACCCAGCAACGGAACATGGAGCGGGAGATTGACGTACCGGTCCTTGACCGAAGCGAACTGATATTGGATATTTTCGCCCAGCGCGCCCGCTCGCGCGAGGGAAAGCTTCAGGTCGAGCTGGCGCAACTCCAGTACCGCCTTCCACGTCTGCAGGGCCGTGGGAAAATGCTGGACCGTCTTGGGGGTGGGCAGGCGGGTGGAACAGGTATCGGTGCACGCGGCCCCGGGGAGACCAAGCTGGAGGTGGACCGCAGGCGCATCCGCCGCCGCATGACCACATTGCGGCGCAAGCTGAGCCAGGTTCGCAAACGGCGGGCCATTGAGCGACAGGGCCGGGAAGCCCTTGGATTACCTCTGGTGGCGCTTGTCGGTTACACCAATGCGGGTAAATCCACGCTCCTTAATGCCATGGCGCACGCGGATATTCCTGTGCGCGACCGACTGTTTGAGACTCTGGACACAACCATCCGCCGCGTGCATTTGGTTGGTGAAGCCCAGTGCCTGATGAGCGATACGGTCGGGTTCATCCGGGAGCTGCCGCACGATCTGATAGCGGCGTTTCGAGCCACCCTTGAGGAGGTTATCCAGGCCGATCTACTCCTGCACGTAGTGGACGCGGCCGCCTCGGACAGGAACGTATCCATCGCCGCGACCCGCGCGGTGCTGGCTGACCTCGAGGTGACTGACAAGCCGATTGTTACGGTCTTCAACAAGATGGACCTCGCCCCCGAAGCCGCTGCAGATTGCGCCCATTGCCCCGACCAGCCGTGTCTGCCGGTCAGCGCCGTCACCGGCGAGGGCGTTGAGCAGCTTAAGAGAGTAATTTGTGAAATCCTGGGACGCACCCTTGTGCCATTGACCCTCCATGTCCCCTACAGGCAGCTCGCGGCCCTGCGTATAGCCGCCCTTCACGGCGGGAGAATCATATCCCAGGAATACCGTGACGACACTGTAGTTGCCCATGTGGAGGTGCCGCAGTCAGTTACACCCCGACTGCGCGAATATGTCGTGGCTGCAGAGTAACGGAAGGCCGTCCGTATCGGTCTATGTGGCAGCCCCGCGTTGCCAATACTTCCTGTCCTTACACCCCATAAGACAAGCGCGCAGCAGACATTTCTTCTGCTGCACGCTTGTCAGATAGTCGCCGTCAGGCAAGCGCCTACCAGGTGGAGTAGGGCGTGCCGTCAAGGCCGTTTCCGGTCGCGGAGCTGTGAACCGAGCCGACGTTAACGCCGGAGTTCTCATAGTTCCAGTCCGCCGCGCCGGTGATCGGATCCACAGGCAGATTACCGTCCGGGGTCGACAGATACGGCCCCTGCCAGTCGGATGTCACGATGTCAACCATCGTCTGGCCGTCCTGCGAGACACCCTGAGCAGGGGGATCATTCGCGGCGCGCATCAGGTCGGAGAGTTGCTGGGGGTAGCATCCGTTGTGGGCCTGGAACAGCCCGATGCTGTTACGGAGCTGATGCAGCGTCCCCTTAAGCGCCGTCTCACGGACCACGATCGCGGCCAAAATAGCGATGACCACGATCACGATCAGAACTTCAATTAGCGTGAAACCCTTGCGCCGTGCGACCTTGCCCATCGTGTCACCTCCGTGTTTTATATGGTTCTGGTTGGGAACGTTTGTGCCCGGCACGTACGATTGTGTCTCTGAGTTGCAATCCTTGTGCCCAAGCCCTCGTCCCACCTGAGAATGGCCGTCTTGTCAAGGCCTGTCATTGAAGAATTAACGGCCTCAAAATGTGAGTTCCGTCACGCACGTTTCCGCCCGGGCATCAGATGATGGGATGTGGTGCAGGCGCCTCAACCATGCGGCTCTGACTTACGAGCGTGGGCCGTTTTACGCTTGAAAGCCTGGCCGCGTTTCGATGCGATGACGTCGGCGATGGTAGTGCCTCCGAGGACATCGGTTAGACGCCGTTGTGCTTCCACCCAGACTGTGTGTACGGGGCAGAAGGATTCGCGGTCGCACTCGCCTAGACCCAGAACGCACTTGTTCAGCAGCAGCGGCCCCTCGACCGCTTCGATTATCTCCAGCAGGGTGACTTGCTCGGGAGGCTTGGCGAGGACGAAGCCGCCCTTGGCGCCACGGCGGCTGCGGATTAGACCATTGCGCACAAGGGTTTGGAGTATCTTGCGGAGAAAGGATTCGGGGATATCCTGCACTTGAGCGATGTCCCGCGCCAGGACGACCCGTTCCTGGCCGTGCATCGCCAGGTGAACCACACTGCGGATTCCATACTCACCCTCTCGCGTCAACTGTATCACTCTCAGTCTACCTCCATCCCCCCGTCCTGCTTCGAATATGAAATATCTCATAAATTATAACCCCACTACAACTGTTTAGACAACGCCTATTGCGAAATTTAAGTGACAACTTGTCGCGCAATCTGCGGAGGTCATCGAAATGCCAAAGGTGAAAGCTTCTGTACCCACATTTGGTGACCGCCTACAGGCGAGGAGCCTGGACTGCAACTGAAGGGGTTGATACCGATGAGATGTGCATGCCTTGTCTTAGTCGCTCCGATGTTGCTTGCAACTTCGGCTGTGGCATCCCTGGAGCCTCAGCCGGTCTCTGAGGCAGAACAGGCGCGCTGGATTCAGCACGTGATTCCCCTGCCTAAGCAAATCCGCATCGAGCGGAAGATTCGCATCCCGGGCTCCCGGGTCTCGGTCCGCACCCGTGAGGGCGCCGGGCAGCTCGAACAGGAGGCAGCCCGGCGATTGCGGCAGTTGCTGCGCAGCAAAGGCGGCCCTCAGAGCGGCGCGCCGACCTTTGAGATTCTGGTCGGGATATGTGACCGGCAGGGACGAATTGGACATGTCCAAGTACCTGACGCTCGGCGACTGTTGGAGTTGCCCAATCGGGAGCAGGCGTACGTCATTGAGCCGGAGCGCGGAGTCTTCTATGCCGCCGAGACCCTTTACGAGCTGATAGAGCGCAAATTCCGCCGAGGCGGGGAGCTGACCCTCCCGCTTGTGAGGCGCATGTAAGGCTACGCGTGACGCCAGAGGGCAAAGCCACGGCTGAAATAGACCCCGAGCTTCTCCAAAGAGGCCGGCTCAACGCGCTCAAGGTGGTTCCGATCATCACGCACCTTGACCAGTTGCAGCGCACGGGCATCTACGACGTCTACCCGGAGCTTATGGGTAAGGGGCCCTCAGCAAAAGGGCGCAACGTTATCGCTCCCTGCTTCTCGCAGCCGAAGATGGGCGAGATTATCGCTGATTGGATTAAGGCTCTCGCGGCCTACGAAGGCGTGACCGACATCTGTGCATGGCTGTCTGAGATGCACGTGCAATGTGGCTGTGAGGAGTGCCAGAAGGCGGGGCAGTATGTTCTTGAGGCCCGCGCGCTGGTCAACGGATGGCGGCAAGCGGTCAAGGAGCACCCGAACGTTCGGCTGCGGATTCTTCTCACGCAGGGAAGCTACGACACCAATGACAAAGTACTTGCCGAGGTGCCGCCTGAGGTCGGCGTAACCTACTACCACGGCGGGCTTACCTACAACTCCTCGCGCGACCCGATGATTTATCCGCTGCTTGAGGACTACGCAGCAAAGGGACGGTGGCTTGGCTGCTACCCGCAGTTGACCGCATCCTGGCGGATTGTCTGCCCTTGGAGCGGTCCGCAGTTCATTAAGTACCGCATGACCGAGTTCGTGAACAAGGGTCTCAAGTGTCTATGCGGCTACGCCACGCCGGACAACCGCCTTTACGACTTCAACGTCACCGCGGCGGCCGAGTGGTCCTGGAATGCGCACGGCCGCACGGAAAAGCAGTTCGCCGAGGCGTGGGCTATCCGCAGGCGTATCAAGCGCCCGGAGCAGGTCGCCCAGTGGGCGGTAATGCTTGGGCCTGTTGGATGGGATGTTTACGGCTCAGGGGTGCCCTACCCCCAATTCTTCGGGCGCGCCGCAAAACTCGTGAAGGACAGGGAAAGGCCCGTCCTTGGCGAGGGTGCGTTCCGCTACTTCCCATCTGTGGAGCACATCGAGCAGGATATCGCGACTTGCGAGAAGGCCTTGTCCATCGCCCGCCAGGTCAATGAGCCGAAGCTTATTGCCGAGAGCGAAGTGATAGGCGGTTACGTGAAGATGCTTGGGGAAGTTTACACGATTGCCGACCTTGTATCCACTGAGTCGAAGCCGTCTGATGATACGCGCCGCAGGCTCCAGGAGGCAATGTCAAGGCTGGTGGAGGCCGAGATGCAGACGACCGCGGCGCTGAAGGCCTGGCAGAGGGCCTGTGGTGATGACATCGGCAGCTCCCGGTTCGCAGATACCGTGGATGTCACGCACAAGACCGCCGCCGACATCGGCCAGGCTCTGGCGCAATTCGGTGTCCGCGACCCGGGCAGACCGTTGAGGGAGACCGAGGTCGGCACATGGGAGAGCGATGACTTCGAGAAGAACGAGAGCGTGCGTAAAACATGGGAGGTAACCGACTTTATTAGCGGGGACGGTACTTACAGAGTCCGATTTGCGTACAAATCAGGCTGGTGGGGCCTGAGCATCTCGCGCGTCGCCTTGGTATCGGCGCCCAAGGATGACCCGACGAAGCTCCGGGAGATTAGCGCGGACGAACACGCTGGCACAGCCGCTTACAGTAACAGGGCGAACATATATACCCTGGTCCTCCACGACTACGACGAGGATTTGCGGTACTTCCTCGTCGCCGACATCAAGGGGACCCGCTCAAGCGATAAGCCTGAGAACCGTCGCGGCTGCAACGGGTCGGTCACATTGCAGAGAGTGACAAAGGACAGGACGCAATAAACTGCGCTCTATGTGAGCGACCGCGGGTTCGTCTGGCAAGTCAGGCTTAGAAATCGTTGTACACCTCATGCCCTTTGCGCAGGGTCCCGTCGAAGTTGATGAAGGCCATGTATCCCGCGGCGCTTATCGGCCCGTACTGGGGGTGATGCAGGTCGGCGACGAGACTCTCGTGCAAGGCATGAGGAAAAAAGCCAATACGGTGGCGTGCAAGGGCGGCAAGCTCGTCGGCGACGGTCTTCGCGCGGGCTTCATCATCCAGTGAGCCCCAGCAGCACTCGGTGGCCAAAAGAGGCTTGCCGTGCTCGCGGGCATACGCGACGAGGTCTCCAAGTTCCTTGTCACGGGCGCCATAGGGATGGACGAGGAGAACGTCGCTGATTTCCACCACGCGGTCAAGGTAGTCGGGCCTGATTTGCACGCTCACTCCGATGGGCTGGACGGCGCCGAGCTTTTTGCAGAGGTGGTAGGTGTGCGTCAGCCAATCCTGCAGAAGGCTCTTGTCGCCGTTGTTGAACGGCTCGTTGCATAAATCCCACACCAGGATACGCTTATCTTCGCGATGCTCCCCCACAATCCGCTGCATGTACGGCAGAAACGCGTAGTCGGGGGCCTCGCCGTGCTTGCCGAGGTTTACGAAAAACCAGCGGAGCATCTCCTCGGAAATGCCGCCGAAGTCCGGTATGGTGTGCCAGTTGTTGTACAGCGTCGGCACGACCTTCAGCCCGTGGCGGTCGCAGATTTGGAGGGCACGCTCGAAGTCGGCCTCAAATTCATCCGGACCGACTAAAAAGGCATCCCAGGACAGCCACAAGCGCACCGCGTTCATTTTGGGGAAGTACTTCTTACCCAAAGCCAGTTCGCGCTCTATGATTGAGGGCTTGAAGTTGCGCCAGATGGCGTAACCGTTGGCTTCGTAACTGGGTTGATAGTTGAATCCCCGGATATTGCTGTAAAAGTCCATTTGCGCCTCCCAGCTTTGTGACTGCAAGTCCTCAGGCGGGGTGATTGCACCGGCGCGGCTGCAAAGCACCACAAGCGGCAAACACGCCAATATGCAGCACGCCGTCGGCGTCCTTCTCGCAAAGCACATATCTTTCTCCTCGCTTGGATGCGACTAATAAACGGCTATCCGTCGCGGTTACTTTCTTCCTCCAGCGTTTGCAGCACCTCAAGTATCTTCCGGGCCACCTGTTCTCCGAGGAATGCCGAGCCCTGGCGGTTGAAATGGATGTTGTTGGGGCCGAGCCAGAACTTTTCATGGTAGGGTAATATGGCCGAGTAGAGGTCGTCAATGGGGATGCCGTGGGCGTCCATGATTTCTTTGGCGACTGCGTTGTACTTGACTTCCACTCCCTTGAGGGTCCCCACCTGCGCCGCGCCTGCCGGCACGGGAGTGGTGCTGGCCCAGATTAATTGCGCTCCGGTCCTCTCAAGTCTCTCAACCACGGTTTCCAGCCCTTTTCTGTATTCGGCGAGGTCCTCCGGAGTACCCTTTTTGCGGGCCAGTTCGTGCAAGCCGAAGTTGAAGTGAATTATATCCCAGTCGTCGCTGACGAGCCACTCCGAAATGCGGTCCAGGGTGTCGGCCAGCTT
>JALGUK010000260.1 GCA_029820875.1 Candidatus Zipacnadia bacterium | reverse complement strand
GGAACGGGTGAAGGTGAGCCGGCCCCCGTGTTGTCCAATCCGTAGATGGCCACCAGGTCGCCTTTGTCGAATGACCAGCTCTTGTTGGTGTCAACGATACACGCGACATAAATGTCACGGCCGCGCGCCCTCAAGCGGAATGTCGCGGTCTTAGGGTCCACGCGCGCGGCGGACAAAATCTGTCCGAAATCGGGACTATCGGCGGCTAAGGCCCAGGCCGGAGCGGTCATGCCTTGAGAAAAACCCGCAATCCTTCCAGTGACCCGCAATCCTTCCAGTGATTTCAACGAGGTTTCCTCCAGCCAGGGAAGCCGTATCACTGAGCGGGCGGACTGTCCGGACTTCCCCCGCAAGTTTGTCTGATGGAATAGGCTGCGGCTTCCCGTCTGCATCAACCACGTATGCCACCCGGATATCCACGCGGTCAAAGCCCTTCCCAGGCTCCAATGTCAGGGCTGCAGGCTTCTGCATGGAGTCGTTGGCGTCCGTTACGCCGAAAAAGCCCAGGCCGTCCCCTTCGGTCAGCCGGCCGTCTGCGTCAAGGTCAACAAATGCAAGCAGGTAGTATTCACCGGGTTGACATGCGGTGACGTAACTGCCTGAGCCGCTGAGGCAACGCGCGGTCGCGACACGGTTGCCGAAGGCGGGGTCCTTAAACAATTGCACTATGGCATGACGGAGGTCATGTCCCGGCCACACGGTTTTTCCCATTATCACGCACGTAGGCGAGGCATCCTGGGACCAGCCGCAGGGTGCACCCAGCAGGATAGACACTATTATGCTGATAATAATGTGGAGTCGGTATCGCACTTTGCAGCTCCCCTCCGCCAGTGCGGGCGGCTTTGAGTGGGCCCTCTTCCAGAGCGTCGTGTTCGGATGGAAACCCGGAGAAACGTTGTGCAACGAGATGCAGGCTCACGGATGCCGGCGAATCGTGCCGTCGGCAAGCCCATATTCTCGGACCGTGACTTCCAGGTTGCCCATGGTACGCCCGGCGGCCAGGCAAATGCGCGCGAACGACTGCTGGTTGAGAGGACCCTCGCCAAGCTTGATGTGGGTCGCGTCTACGACCGTTTCGTCCCACGTCGGGTCAACTGCTATCCAGCCGGCTTGGCCGACATATACTTCGGGCCATGCGTGGTAATAGAAGGCACCTTCGCTCATTGCGATACCTGCGCAGAACTTCGTCGGGAGCCCGACCGCGCGGCCTAAAGCTGCATACAGCACAGTATACCCAATGCACGAGCTTCTTGGCGGCAGCCCAGGCATTTTGCTCCCCCCCGATAGCCTCCTTCGCGGCGGCGATAATCTGAGGGTCATCCGGCTGCAGGTACTCAGTGCTTTGTAGATACCCGCTCAGCCCATTGCCTGTGACCGGTAAGGTACTTGTTGCCCCCGGCTCCGGCTCGACACTTCGCACCTGCAAAGTGCCGGTACCGTGCTGCTGATGCCGTATGAACCGCTGGCGCGCGTCCTCGGGGATCAGGTCTGCAATGTCGTCCGTCGGAGTTGTGACGTCCAGCACCATCGAACGAACCTGTTTGACGTTCGAGACGGCGAAGTCAACGGGAATATGGTCGCTAATCTTCAGCGGGGAGAAGCCTTCGAGGGCCTCCTTCTCGGTGACTTTCACCATCGCAGCTCCCAGAACCGGAAAGGCGACCTTAACAACATCAGCGGGCTCTGCTATCCATTCCGTACTCGTGACACCCAGTGCGGAGCTGAAGATCTCGAGTATCCACGCTTTTACCGGGCCGTCAGGCAACTGAACCGTGTCAAGCTCCCCGACGGTCACCGTCACCTCGTCAAGGGACCCGGTGGCGGGGTTGTATGTCTGAAACTCGAATCGCGTTCCCGGTTTCAGGCGTCCCTCGAGCGCCGCACGAGTAATCTCCACTTCGGAGCCGAACGCGTCGCTGACCGGCAGCTCGACTTGTCTATTTTGCCCTCCGGTAGTGCTGGTGACATACAGCCGCCGGCCGCGCAGGACCGCCTCAACGTGTTGCTGGAGGCCGAACAGGTCGGAGGTGAAAAGGAATCGGATGGGGACGAAATTCGTGTTATGGTAGATGGTCAGAACGCTCTTGCTTTCGCACGCCTGTCCGCCCTGTTGAACAGTCATGAATGTTTCATTGACGGTCTTCAGAAGCGGCTTCTCTTCGTCTCGATCGACCTGTGTAGACATGTAGGCATAACCCACGGTCTGCCCGAGGGCGTTTACCTGGAACCAACTCTCACCGACCATGGCATCAAGCAAGGTTTGTTCGAACGACTCCTCCGGCTGGGCGGCGGCCAACCCCGCAGTCCGCGTATGCCCCGAGACGTCGGCCAGAACGGTTTGCCCATGAGATTCGTTTCGCTTTGCCAGCAACAGCAAGGCGCTCAACCCCGCAGCCACGAGCAGCAAACCCGCGGCCAAAACCCTTCGCCCCATCATTAGTTTGCTCCTCCGCCATTGAGAACCGCTGACGCGTCCGGGTTCTCCTCCTCATGCTCATCTGCCACGCGGCGGGCCTCCTCCCGCCAGACATCCACGAAAGCCTTCACAACCTCCGGGTCAAATTCCGTCCCCGCCCCCCCCATTATTCTGCCTAAGGCGGTTCGCGGGCTGTCCAAACGCTCGCCGCCGTGTGTTGAGACGAGGTTGTCGTAGGCATTCGCCACCGCCACAATACGCGCAAAGAGGGGGATGTCGTCGTCCGAAAGACCCTCCGGGTAGCCCTTCCCGTCAAATCTCTCGTGATGGTACATCACGACGTTGAGCACTGGAGCAAGGAATTCCACCGGCTCGAGGATACTGCGCCCGATGAGAGGATGCATGCGCTCAAACATCTGTTCCGCTTCGCTGGCTTGCAGCGTTTGAGTCGGCTCTACTCCAATCTTGCCGATATCGTGGAGAATCGCACCAAAGCGCAGCAGTTCCCGTTCGTCGTCAGGCACCCCCATCTTTCGAGCGATTTTGTCAGTCAGCTCGGTCACACGTTCTGAATGGCCGAGTGTAACAGGGTCCTTGGCGTCAATCGCCATGCAAAGGGCGCGAACGGTCTCGTAATAATTGCGCTTGATGTCCTCGTAAAGCTCGGCGTTCTCAATGGCGACCGACGCTTGGTTGGCGAAGGCGGTCACCAGGGCGACCTCCTCCGAGGAGAAATGGCGGCGGGTGCCGCTATAGATACGGATTACCCCGATTGTGGCCCCCTTGGTTCGCAGCGGCGCGGACAGGACGGAGACGATTCCCTCCTTGGCCGCCGCCTCGCGATACTGGAAGCCGCGGTGTCGCGTTACGTCCCTCAGCACCATCGGCTTCCCCCGCAGCACCTCCTGGTCGATGGGGCTTTCGCTGACCTTGACAGGTCCCTTGTCCAGATACTCCTCGCTGAGGCCGAAAGTAGCCGCCGGTTTCAGGTTGTCACCGGTCTCATCCAGGAGCCGAATCACGCATCCCTTGGCATCCATCACTTCGACTGCGCTGCGGGCTATCATATCCAGGACTGTGTTGAGCCGCAGGGACGAGTTGATAGTTTTGGCCACTTCAAAAAGTGTCCGGAACTCGTAGGCCCGCTGCCGAAGCCGCCAGCCTACACGGGATGACCCGACGGCGATCACGAAAAAGAACAGCGGTCGGAGCACCACCTCTGTGAGGTCTTGTGGAATTACCTCAGTGCCCGTGCTCTGAGCGGGCATGTGAGGACCGCATAGAGCAGCCGCCAGAAGAGAGATAATAATGGCACCGACATCCCCGAGCAGAAATCCTGCGAGTATCAAAGGGATGTAGTACAAGTGCGTTGCCGGACTATTCGTGCCGCCTGAGAGGTACACCAGCCACGTGATCAGCCCCACGCTGGCTCCCAGGCCGAGGCTGACGACTAAATCGCGCAGGTATGATCGCTTCTCCAAACGCTCACTGTCCTTTCGTAACTGTTTCACATCGTCACGCT
This sequence comes from Candidatus Zipacnadia bacterium, assembly GCA_029820875.1. The sequence continues at coordinate 694 of JALGUK010000260.1, read as the reverse complement.
GTTGAGGCATCATCGGTCTCCAATATCACCGGATAATCGTCCCCGGCGGTGCGTCGCGGTCGATGGTCAGCAGGGCAAGCGGCACGTCGTCTCCCGCGGCCAAGAGCATACCCCTTGATTCTATACCACGTATCTTTGCGGGTTCGAGATTCGCGATCACGACGATCTTTCTTCCCACCAGGTCTTCGGGCGCGTACTGCTGCGCGATTCCCGCAACAATCGTCCGAACCTCATTGCCCAGGTCCACTTGCAGTTGCAGAAGTTTGTCCGTACCGTCCACACGTTGTGCCCTGAGCACCTCCGCGACGCGCAGTTCAATCCTTTGAAAGTCCTTGATGCTGACGGTTTCCGCCACCGCCGATTCCTCCTTCTTCGGCTGGGGCGCATGGCCCTTGGGTTGTGTTCGCGGAAAGATGGGACGGCCCTTCTGGACGTGGGTTCCCGCCTCAAGAGCCCCGCCCTCGGCCACCTGGTCCCACCGATAGTCCGCCGGTGAATTAGGTATGCCGAGCTGGCGCAGTATCTCGGTGGAAACAGCAGGTGTCACCGGGAACAGCGCGACCGCAGCGGAAAGCACAGCGTCCAGGACATTGTACAGGGCCGTGTTCATCTGTGCTTTCTTCCCCTCCTTGGCCAACTGCCACGGAGCGGTGCTGTCGAGGTACTTGTTCGCAGCGCCTATCATCGCCCACAG
>JALGUK010000259.1 GCA_029820875.1 Candidatus Zipacnadia bacterium | reverse complement strand
TTCCGCCATCAGGCAAGGCCTCCAGGTATGCTATCCATCGGTCCCACCATGTCTTTGATAGGCCATTCCATATCTCCTGCGCACGCAAGGGGTCCCCGCGCGCAGCAAGATGCAATACAACCCCCCACAGCGGAGGGTCTTTTTTCTTGGCTCCGAGACCGCCTAACCAGCCTCGGAGCCTTCTTTTTCCGGGTCCGACACCTCGCTCGGGACAGCCCCTAGCACAAAGTACCTCATCAGTTCATCAATGGTGCTTTTGGGGGCATCAAGCAGCATCTCGCGCGCCTGGCCTTTATCTTCCGGCTCGGTTACGAACTCCAGAAGATATTCCACCAGCATCTTCAATGCTTTGCGCGCGTCCTGCTCTTCCCGGTACTGCTCAAGGAACTCGACCCGCTGGATTTCCCGGCGCAAGTAGCCAGGCGCGTCGGGGTCAGGGACAAGAAACTTTATCTCGCTCATGCTAAGGTTTCTGTCGTGTTCTTGCAGAAGGCCGTCAGCCATCCGCCCTGAGTGGCATCGTAGACACCATTGAATTCGATGTCCACTGTCACCACACCGTCATTATCGGTATAGATGGCCGGCGCCGCCGTCACAACACCCACAAAGTCAAAGCGTAGCTCATAGCTTGTATTCGGGCTCGCTTTGATGCGCACAACCTTCTTCAACGGAGCGCTTGCGTTCAGGATGTCATCCAGATAAGCGCGCGTTGTCGAGTTCAGCTCCAGGCTCAGACCAAGCGTCCCGCTCCATTTCTGGTCCCGGTATCCCGATGGTGTCAAAGCGCCCAGGTGATATTTCAGCGCCCGCCCGCTGGCCACATTCAGGTTGAACGAGAAGGCCGTAGTAGTAAGCTGCGTTGTGCCCGCCGTGTCGCTGCTGGGGTCGATGTATAGACTTACATGGTCCCCCATAGCCATCGTCACCGAGCGGTCTGACAAGCTGTCCAGGGCATCGTTCACGATTTCCTTGCCGATGAAGGATGCCGTCAGCGTCAGCGGCGCCCCCGTTTCCCCCGAGATGCTCAGGCTTTCGAGCGTTGAGCCCGCCATACCGTAGGTATCCGAAGATGTGGCCCCCGCCTCTCTATCGCCATTGACAAGCGTGAAGATGCGAGGGTTGCCCAGGTCGCTGTCGTATGTCTCCAGTGGTGCCTCATATTCCCTGCGCCAAACACCATTGGGGTCAGACGCGTCAGACGTGGCTGTCGCTTGCCCAAACAGCGCATCAAGGTAGTAAGGGACATCATCGTATGTGACCGCGGCCTCTAGTTCGGCCTGCCCGCCCACCCGCGTCAACGCCTCTTCAAAGCCAGGCGCCAGCGACCCCTTTATCTCGGGGAAGACCTGCGTCTCGACGATGGGTGTAAAGTCAAAGCGTGTCACCCCCATCAGCTTGACGGTTGGCGGCACCGACGTTCCCCAGTCCGAGTCATTCGTCCCGGCCTGGACAACGAGAAGGTCTCTAATGCTCATTCGGTTGCTCCTTTACTCGTTTGCGTTTCTTGCGCGGCATCTTGTAAACGCCGCTCTTCACCAGCGCCCGGCGCCGCGCCATCGACAGTTCGGCAACTTCCTCTTCGGTCAAGTCCCGCGCCGGCACGCCCTGGATGTACCGTCCATTGCCCACATATTTCATGCGCCCGTCACCTCCTCGCGCACTCGCAGAATACACCGAACGCCCGCATATGGCGTGCCCCCTTCCGCGTCCGGCCATAACACTATGGCAGGAACACAACGCACGTCCTCAATGACGCTTTGGGTTGTCGGCGACCGGTCCTGCCGTGCCGCTTCGATGTAGTCTTTTATGTAAACCACAAGGTCCTCGGCATAGTCCTGGATGCCCTGCCCCAGCGCCACCGGCCGATAGTAAAGCCTGTCCTCGATGAGCCATGTGATGGTTTGCAGCTTCCCCAGCGCCAGGAAAGCCGCATTTTCCGCCTCGGTCTCCCCGGTCATTATCATCATCATGCGCGCAGGCGCATCACCCTCGTTGAACGCGTCCCGCAGCCCAGAGAGATTCCTGACAGGTATTGTACGACCTTTTATGTTTATGTCCCATGACGCGATGGCATCATAGATACTGGTGATAGCTGAGCCCATCAGAACACCGCCCGTGGCTTGCGATAGAGATTCAGGATTGCCAGCACGTCCGAGGGCAACTTCGCCGGCATGACCATGATGCCCTGCGGCGTGATAAGCGGCGAATCAGATTCGATTTCGCCGGTGCGCTGTTTGTAGAGCCACCGCACAAGCCGTATCGTGGCATGCTTGATGTCGTTGGGCGGCGCGGCGCTGAAGCCCCATTTGCCGTCAACCGAAATGGCATTCTCCACATCGCCATCGGCACTCTCTTCCCAGTCGTAGCCAGTAGACCCCAGGAGCGTGATGCCCCAGACCGGATTGTCGTTGCGCGGCTCCGTGACATAATCACTGTCTTTGAAGCTCGTCCCGTCGCCATTGGTAATGGTCACATCGGTATCCCACAACAGGTCCTCGTCCAGCAGAAGCGTCATGCCGCGGACATCTTCCGAGGCGTCAAAGTAACGGATGTCACTCGACGCCTCGAAAGTGCGCCCAGTGTATTCGTCGATTATGGCCTGCGCCCGCGGGATGAGATTCTCCAGCAGCGTATAGCTCTGGTCCTTGTCGAAGTCCGAGGCGTCAGAACTGAAGTCGCTGTCAAACCCGCCGTATTCGATGCACTCAGCAATCGTCACATAGGCCATAATCAGCCTCGCTTAGCTATGTTCGTTTTTCACGGTGTGGTCTTGTGACACTGGCAATAGGCCGTTCCGCTCATACAAGATAATCTCGGCCGCGGCCGCAACACTATCGGCGTTATTCAGCGCAGTCGCAGCGAAGCTAAGATACCGCTTGGTCAGGCCGAGATGGCCGAAGTCCATGTCACAAAGCCAGACCTCGTCATCGTCAGAGTCTTGCGCCTGAATATCCCAGGAGAACGTGTCGCTGGACACGGCGTCTGATGTGGGACTAACCGCGTCGTTCTTCAGCGTGAGCGTGAACTTGGAATCGCTGTCGTTCCAGGTTCCAACATTCACAACCACCAGCGCCTTAGACCACTCCTGGATGTCGATGTCCGGGAATGTCATCGCATTCCCGGAGTCATACGTCTCCGGCTCAAGAATCTGTTTGACGAGGATGTTCTCGCTCAACAGGTCCATCGTAAACTCCTTGTTTGTAGGAGGGGCCCGACACAGGCCCCTCCCTATTCGATTGTCGGCTCAAGACTACGCCGCCGTCTTGAGTATCTTGAACGCCTCCGCCTGCAGCACGGCTCCGCCGAAGCGCTTGCGTGCGAAGAACTCCACCTGGCCGGTGTTCATCTTCCGCCAGGGGTTGCGCGTCACAACAAGGCCGCTCCGCTCCACGAACGCATAG
>JALGUK010000258.1:527-3942 GCA_029820875.1 Candidatus Zipacnadia bacterium | reverse complement strand
GGGTTTCCGGGGACACCTTGTGGACCGCGTGTTCGAGTTTCTCGAGTACCTGTACCATGATTTCGCCGAGCATCTGCATCCATTCGCCCCGCCACGGATGCGGCTGCCCGGGGGCAAGAATCGCCTCGACAAGTTCCTCGCGGGTGACATCCTTTCCGATGCGCTCGCTGAATGCAGCCATGTGAGCGTCGCAGAAGCATCCGTACCGGACCGGGGCGTGGTTGAACGTTCGGATGTCGTCCTCGACCCAGAGGATATTCGGGCGCGTGCTCGCATACAGGGAGAATGCGTCGCACAGATACTGCTGCCACGCCTCCGAGAGTGAGCAAGCGCAGGCGCGGCTTTGGACGCCGGTGTAGTCGACGCAAAAGGTCATTTCAGGATGGACAGCGCGCATGTCCCTGCCGCGGTCGGCGTGATTGTGAGTCACCCAGGGGTTGATGGAAAACTGGATTCCTCGCTCCAGACCCGCGTCTCTGGCTTTGGACAACCAGGGGAGCATATTTTCGATGATATCAAGAGGAGTGAGGCCGTGGTTGAACTCCTCGACGTCAACTTTCCACATCACCTCGCCGATTCCGTATCGAACGCAGAAGTCAAGCACCTCGGCGATGGTCTGGTCCGGCTTCCAGGGAATCAAGGTTTTGCGGAGCATGTACTGGAATTGCGGCAAGGATGTCGCCTCCCTACTGCGGTTGTGGTTTTGCGGCCGCAAACTCGAACTTCTCCCAGGATTCAAGCAACCCTCCACCGAGCTTCAAATTGTAGGATGCGCATGGCATGATTGGCTCGCACTCGCATCAGCCCCCACCCCCCAAAACGTGCAACCTACGTCTATTACTTTCACGAAGCCGAGGATGGCTTGACCCTTCACAGGTGCACTGCTATAATACAATGAGGATTACAGAGGCGTCGGCAAGCCTCAATGGGAGTGGTACAGAATCACCTATGACGCAACAGAAACAAATCGTGGACAACATTGATGAGTTGCTTGCAGTGCTACCTGTGCATCTGCAGGAGACACTACGCAAATATCCGGATCTGCCGGAGCTGTTGGAGGTTGTGGTGGACCTTGGGCGACCGCCGGAGGCGCGGTTTCCGGGCCGCTCGCGCCTGCTTTCCGAGAAGCCTGTTACGAAGGCAGATATCGAGCACATTTGCGCCCGCGTCGGCCAGTTCACAGGGGATAACCGCGCCGGAATCGAGCGGACACTGCACCGCATCTCCGCAATCCGCAACCGCCTTGGGATGATTGTGGGCTTGACCTGCCGGGTGGGACGAGCGGTTTATGGAACAATTGACATCGTTCAGGACATTGTCGAGACCGGCAAAAATATCCTTATGGTCGGCAGGCCGGGTGTCGGGAAGACGACAAAGCTGCGAGAAGTGGCCCGTGTTCTGTCTGACATCTTCGATAAGCGGGTTGTGGTGGTGGACACGTCCAACGAGATCGGCGGCGACGGCGATATTCCACATCCTGCCATCGGGCGCAGTCGGCGGATGCAGGTTCCACGTCCGGAGTTTCAGCATGCGGTGATGATTGAGGCGGTGGAGAATCACTTTCCTGAGGTCATTATCATCGATGAGATAGGCACGGAGCAGGAAGCGCTGGCTGCCAGGACCATTGCGGAACGGGGAGTCCAGCTTATCGGTACTGCTCACGGCAACTCGCTGGAGAATCTGATAGTGAACCCGACTCTGTCGGACCTTGTCGGCGGTATCCAGGCGGTGATTCTCAGTGATGAAGAGGCCCGACGCCGAGGGACGCAGAAAACAGTGCGGGAGCGGAAGGCACCGCCTACGTTCGACACCGTAATTGAGATTATCGAGATGGACCGCCTCGTGGTCCACCACGATGTCGCCACGACGATTGACCGCATGCTTCGCGGAGAGCAGCCCCGCCCTGAAACCCGCCTGCGCAAGCCCGACGGCAAAATCGAGATTATCAAGCCGGAACCTGAGGCAGTTGAGGAACGGCCCGCGCCGCGTGCATCGCTGTCGAGGCCTCACAAAGTCTTCTCCTACGGGATCAGCAGGAGCAAGCTCGAGCGGGCTATCCGGGAGCTGCGGATACCGGCGCAAATCATCAGGGACTGGAGCGCGGCCGACACGATTATTGCACTCCGTGGACATATTCGTAGACTCCATGCCGACTTCGACGAGGCCATGGAACGCGGAACGCGGATTCTCACGGTCAAAAGTAATACCTACGGCCAGGTCTATGAGGTCCTCCGCGAAACGTTCGGTGTCCAGCAGACCAGCCTGGAGGAGTTCGCGCTTCAGGAAGCGGCTGAGGCGATAGACCATGTGCTCGCGGGAGATGAGTACGTCGAACTCCTGCCTCAAAACGCCTACATTCGCCGGTTGCAGCATGAACTCGCAAGCCAGCACAATCTTGTCTCCTCAAGCGTAGGCCAGGCTCCGCGGCGGCGGGTCCGAATCTCCCGTGCGTAATACGTGACGTTGTCGCTTAATGTGTATCGTTCCGGCAGCTTGCATGACGCGAGGAAGCGATGACCGGCAAGTTCATCACATTCGAGGGGCTTGATGCTGTCGGTAAGAGTACGCAGATCGCGTGGCTCTGCCATTGGCTCGCCGCGAATGGTTACGACGTCCTCCGCACGTTGGAACCAGGCGGAACGGCGATCGGTGAGGAGTTAAGGCGGGTTCTTCTGTCAAGACAAAGTCAGACGATGGTCCCTCGTGCGGAGCTGTTGCTCTATGAGGCGGACAGGGCACAGCACGTCGAAGAGGTGATTCGACCTGCGCTTGAGGCGGGTCGGATTGTGGTCAGCGACCGTTACGTGGACTCGACGACCGCTTACCAGGGCTTCGGCCGCGAGTTGGATATGGAGCAGGTCCTCTCCTTGCATCGCTTCGCCACCGGTGGTCTGCTGCCCGATATTACATTCTTCCTCGACATGGACCCCGAACTTGCTCTGGCACGCAAACGCGGGGCGCGGCTTCCGCTGCTTGACCGAATGGAGGACCAGGCCGCGGCCTTCCGCGAGCGGGTGCGCGAGGGCTATCTGCAAATAGCCAGGGAATCGCAAGGCCGAATAAAGGTGATAGACGGAGCCCAGCCGATTGAAACAATCCATGAACAAATCGTGGCCGCGGTGAAGGCTCTGTTGAAAGGCGGATAGGGGTGCCATTCGAAGACATTGTCGGTCAGAATCTTGCCGTCTCGGTGTTGCAGAGCGCACTCAAGAGCGGGCGGATTCCTCACGCTTATCTCTTCTACGGTCCAGAGTCCGTTGGCAAGACGACAACCGCCGAGGCCTTCGCCAAGGCAGCCAATTGCCTGGACCGGCAGGCCGCAGCGGACGGCGATTTCTGCGGCACTTGTCTGTCATGCCGGAAGATTGCGTCCGGCAGTCACCCTGACGTGCGCATTATTCGCCCCGTAACGACA
>JALGUK010000258.1:0-507 GCA_029820875.1 Candidatus Zipacnadia bacterium | reverse complement strand
CTCGAGGGCGCGGAGATTCGGATTGAACAGATCCGGGACCTAATCCGTGACGCATCCCTCACCCGCTGCGAGGGGCGGCGGAAGGTCTACATCATCACCCAGGCTGACACGATGCGCGATGCCGTGGCCAATTGCCTCCTGAAAACGTTGGAAGAGCCGAATCCGGACACTACGCTTGTACTGGTCGCCTCGAGCCTCGCCGGAGTGCTGCCCACTGTGCAGTCGCGGTGCCAGCTTCTGCGATTCGGTCCCGTGCCGGAGGGCGCCGCCGTCGCGGCTCTCGCTCGGCGCTTCCCCAACTTGCCTGCTGAACAGATTCACGCCGTGGTCTCACTCTCAATGGGCGCCTTTGGGTGGGCGGTGAGGGCATTGGAGCGTGGGGTGGTTCTGTCGGTTCGCGAGGATGTGCTCAGGATTGCTGTGGGCCTGCCCGATGCAGACCCGATTATCGCGCTGCGCGATGCAGAGAAGCTCATTGATATCACGGAGGCTTGGTGGCTTGGGACG
>JALGUK010000257.1 GCA_029820875.1 Candidatus Zipacnadia bacterium | reverse complement strand
CTCACCCACTGCGCCTCTTGCTCTATCAGGAACCGCGCATTATCCTCCCCGTACTTGTCCACGTATTCCTGGAACCGCTGGCGCGTGCGCTCCTCGCTCGCGGTAACGAACGTCCCCTGGGAGAGTTCACCGGTATCCACCCGCCGGACGTATTCTATCCAGCCCCCTGTATAGTAGTAGGTGCCCGGCATCTGGAGGAAGTAGTGCATATACCGCTCCCGGGAGCCAAGAAACAGCGTGATGCAGTCATGTGCCCGCGGCACGACTACGGGCGTATCCCGGGCGAGCAGATCCGCCGTGGAGCGGCTGCAAAGTGCATACCCCAACAGTATTGCGTCAAAGCCTCGCCCCTGAGCTTGGTCTATGAGCCGCTGCAGCTCCACCCGCAGCGCGTCGGGCTGCTCATGCAGGGAGACCTCATTGAACGATACCTCGTAATCGTGCTCGAGTTCGGCCATGTAGTGCTCGAACTCGGGACGAAAGACCTCACAGGCGATGACTCTCAGCCGCATAGGCTTTATGTTCCTTCCCACATACCGCACAGGCGGGAGCCTTGCGGATGGTCATCTGTTCAGATGAATAAATTGATTCCAGCACGCAATGCGCCCCGCTCATCAACGAGATACGCGGCGATGCCGGGGTAGTCGACTTCCAGGTTGGCAATCAGCTCGCGAGCCGTTGCTCCCCGCCCGGGCACCTCCCGCGCCCGGTTGGTGAACCCGCGCAGGATTGCCAGGATCTTGACGGTGATGAATATTCGCCATGACACCCCTCAGGCAAACGCCATTGTGCGATTGGGCCACTCAAAAGGGGGTTACCTGCCACCGATTTCTCCCGTATTCTCTTCTGCTTCCTCAAGTTCCAATTGGCTCATCTTGGTACGAATCAAGTCTGCATAGTTGACTGCGGGTAGGATGAACGGTCCGCCCACACAACCTCCAGTTGCGCTGATAAGCACGCCACGTGCAATACCGTGGAGCATGGCGAGACCGTTGAACAATATGAGACTCCAGCGCTCCTCTTCGTTGACGTCGTGCGCAAGACTGAAAACACCCCAAACTGTTGCCTCGATCTCGATAAAGCGACAGGCTGCAGGGCCCTCCTGTACCGCGCCGCTGCAGGTCACAGTCAGACGTAGCATTGGCCTTTGGTCCGCCGCATTAAAAACGTCGAAGTCAGGCTGCACATCGTATTGCTCCTCGTGTGGTTCCCTCTCACGAGTGAGCCACGCTTCGTTGAATTTCACCTTGAGGGAAGACAATCGGTAGCGGTCAAGCTGCAACTTGGCGAGGCTCATCTCCCATATCACCCCTCTCCTTGCGGATGAGTCGCAATGGGATGTGCTTTTGTTCCAGGAACTCGTCGATCCCGTCTTCATCGACAGCGACCCAGTGCACTGGTTTGCCTGGTTGCATCTCGTCAGCTTTCGCGTGCAGGGAAATCTTCACAGTCAAGCCAAGAGCCGTGGCGAACCGCACGACCGTCTCCAATCTAGTGTTCTGGGGCGTGTTCAGAAACTTCGTGACGTACTGGCGAGAGACGCCAAGCCGTTGCGCGAGATCGCTGCGGGTTAGTCCCCGCTCTTGCATCACACGGCATATCTCGTCAGTAATGTCGTACAACAAGCCATGTAGAATATACTCCGGCTCATCCTTGTATTCTTCCACCCATTGCTCGAAGCAAGTGGACTTGCGCATGTCGGGGTCCCTCCCTCACTCTGTTTCTCTATTCCCCGAAATCAATCCGTGTGATACAGCATCCATATACTGCCTTCGAAATTCAATCGCTTTTCCTTTTTCTTGGGGGGGAGTTTTCTTGGTCTTCTTAGTAAACCCGTGAGTTACGACGATTATCCCCGGACCGCCGTAGAAGAAAAGCACTCGACAGTGGCCTTCCTTCAACTCGAACAGATTTTTATCCAGCTTTCTGCACTTTTGCTTGTTCCGGGGCACCCCATACTCAGCTAACCGCTTGATGGCCCTGACTAGTTTCTTGCGCTCGGATGTCTGCAAACCCAATAGATACTTGTCCACAAGGGAATCCTCGCCGACCTCGCGGCAGATCGCCCTCACTTCGAAGGCAATATCGGATGCAAGTAATACACATTCCATATCCAAAGGATTCCCCTACAGCGTATCCCCTGCAAAACACTATGTTAATTCGTAGGTTTACAGTTGTCAACCTTTAAGTTTACAAACCTTCAGTCCATTATTGCCACTCGGATGCTGATCTTGAATCAACCTCACGCCGCCAATGAAACCGACCCGGGAAGGTCCCGGGCCAGCACAAAGCATCTCAGACCTGCACACGTCATTTGGGATTCACGGGAGCGTTATATCCTTGTCGTAGTCGTAGGGCCACTGGTCGGTCGTGGGCCAGATGTAGATTTTGAGGCCGTTTTCGTCCGGCTTCCAGAAGATATACTGGTCTTCGCCCCACTCGTCAGGCCCGGCGTGTTCTTCCGAGTCCGGCCATTGGTTGTCGTGAATCTGGACGAACTCGGCGTGTCCGTCGCAGAAGACGAATACCCGCCCCGGTCTGGGAGCACGTGCGAGATAATCCTCATCTTCGTTGTTGTTTCCCACGTTCGCGCGCACGAACCCGCCGTGCGCACGCCTGTCGCGCACGTGAAAGGAGTCCGCATCGCACATCAGGCCCGTCCCTACTGGGCCGTTGGGCCAGGAAAAGGCGTTCTTGTAAGGGCGATTCTGGTACTGGGTCGTGCAGTTGGTCCTCTGACCGGAGAGGGAACGATTGAAGATATAGCTGCAGCCAGCCATCCATTTGCGCCCTGAATCCACCAGGTCCTGCCAATCGCTGTCCGAAAGCGACGCCTCGTCCTCGCCCGGCGGCATGTCAACGTGATCCTCCGGGCAGCGCCACATGTTAGAGAGGGCGATTGGGTTGGTCGCATCTCCACTCTTGGAGCTGGTGTATTCAGCGAGAGCTACAAAAAACTGGCAGTCTCCGGGCAGGCCGGCGGAAGGCTGCCGCGGGCGCGGTACACCCCAACGGCCCCAGTCGCCGCTCGAGGAATGGGTGAAGCGATGCGTGATTGAGTAGTCGTCCGAATCGCGGAATACTGGATAGCGATCCCGGTGGTCGCTGGCGTAAAGCTTTATCGCCATACCGAGTTGCTGGAGGTTGTGGATACACGTTGTCTTGCGCACTTTCTGGCGTGCGATATTGAAGACCGGGAAGACGATGGCGGCCAGAACTGCGATGATCGCGATGACCACCAGCATTTCTACGAGCGTGAAGCCGTGGCAGGTAGTGCGCCCTCTCATGGTCCGACCCCCTGAACCCACAGTCGGCCTTCGGCGCCCGGCCGAGACCTTTTTTTCAGTGTACCCCCCGAAGGCAGAGGCGAAACGTTCCATTTTCGCTCTGTTTCATGTGCATCGGGATGATAGCACAATC
>JALGUK010000256.1 GCA_029820875.1 Candidatus Zipacnadia bacterium | reverse complement strand
GTAACTCGCCGGTGCGGAGTGGTAGTCGCGGCTGTCGCGCGAGCCGGTGGCGGCTGCACCTCCTTCCGTGTAAAGGGTCCAGCCGGGCTGGCCGGACGCCTCGGCCGGGTCGGTCAGCAGTTCAGGCCCTGTAACCTTTGGGGGCGTTGTGGACCAGATGCCGCCGCCCTCGTCCTGCCAGTCCCCCGGCGTGTCCTTACTAACGGAGCCGAGCAACAGCGGCTTAGGCCCCTCGCCGTAAGCGGTGTAAGTAATCGGGCCGGCCTCGCTGCCGCTGCGAGGGATGAGCTGCCCGCGCCAGGAGTCCCCCCGTCTGAAACGGACAACATCTCCCGGTGCCAAAGGCTGTGCGTTGACCCGCGCGAGGGTACGCCATGCGGTCTCGGGCGAGAGGCCGCCGTCGGCGTCCGAGCCATCGTTGGATACGTAGTAGATGGTCGGCGAGCGCAGCCGGCTTTGCCGAGCCTCTCATACTGCTTTCCTCCTGAACGAAGTGATGGTATCATTCCCGATTGTGGTCATTGCTCCTTCTCTGACGGAATGTGCTCTGGAACTGAAGCACCGGAAAACTTGTTGAATTTAAACGGTATCAATGCCTCAGAATGTATGGTGGACATCAATCCGGTTGCATCGCGGGCAAGGGAAAAACAAGACCTTTTATGCCTGGAAATAGATTCCAGGCATAAAAGGTCATAGGTATCCAACGGACGGCAAAGGCTTTGGCCGCCCCGCTCCGGCGAGGGGGGAATGTATGTTGGACCACAGGTTCATAGCCGTGATGGTGGCGAGTTGGCTGGCGTGTGCAGCCGCAACAGTCGGCATAATCGTCATCAGCAAATACGAGGCATGGGGCAGAAAACATTCACCGTACTTTGTGAGCTTTGCAGCAGGGCTGCTCATCTCCGTCTCGTTCCTGCGCATCATCCCCAGGTCCGTCACGATGAGCCATCATGCGCCGGCCTTCCTGCTCGCAGGTTTTCTGGCTCTCTTCCTGTCCGACCACTTCCTTCACATGTATGTTTGCAACGATGAGGCGTGTCACGAGCGGCTCGAGGGAGTCATTCCGATGCTCGGAATCACAATCCACTCATCTTTTGACGGTGTCATCTACGCCGTCCTTTTCAATGTAAGCGTATTGACGGGAGCTCTGGCCGCTCTCGGGATGGTCCTTCATGAGTTCCCGGAAGGCATTATCGTTTTCGTGCTCCTGCAAAGGGGAGGTATCGGCGGCAGAAAGGCATTCGTGTGGGCATTCTTGGCCGCGGCCCTTTCCACCCCGATCGGCGCGCTCATAGCATACCCCATCATCGCGCGGCTCAGCCAACCTGTCCTGGGCGCAATGCTTGCCGTCTCCGCCGGGGCCCTTGTCTACGTAAGCGCATCGCACCTGCTTCCCATCGTCGCAGAGGAACGGCGCAAGGGAGGGTTGCTGACGCTCTTTGCAGGAGTGGCGCTCGCTATTTTAATCATCATCTCGAAGCGCTGAGCGGCGACGGTCCGGGCGGAGCGCGTAACACCCACGGTATCAGAGCAAAGCGTCATTTGGTAACCTCCACCACAGCCTCGGCACTCTTCCCTGTGCAGAGACCTTGCGCCTGCAGGCGCCACTGGCCCGGCGGGTCGTTCAGGGCCAGTTGGAACTGGCCATTGATGCGCCCGGAGCCGACCAGATAGTTGCGGGCGTATTCTTCCACCTCTTCGCCCCCCGGGCGAAACGCCCTGATGCGAATCAGTTGTCTCGCTCCATTGCTTGCGGGGGCGATACGGAGTCTGTAACGGACACGCCCTCCCACTTTACTGCGTCGCACAGCCTCCAACACGGGAGCGCCCAGGGGCTTCGGTGCCAGGCAGTAAATGCGGCAATCTCCCGGCAACATCGGCACGATGATGCTCTCGATCTCACCGATGTACTTGCCGGCCCGCACATCGTAAACGTGTCGCCGCGCGCCCAACCGAACCTGTGCAATGTCTGCTTCCTCATCACTTGCACTCCGAAGCACCCCCAGGTACTCCAGCGGCCCGGCAGTATAGCGCACCACCTCGATATGCGGCGCATTGCCAGACTTCAGCGTCACCGGATAACGCGGCTGAACGCCGAACTCCTTCAATACCTTGAGCAGCACCTCTCGCAAGTGGCGCTCGGTTGGCGTCTGGAGCCGGCGCTCGCTGTCGAATTGGGCCAGGTTGATGTTCAGGTAAGCCGCCGTGCCCTCTCCGTAGCGATGGACGAGAACGGTCGGCACGTCACCCTCTGTGGTCCGGCCAAGCGCCGTCGCTCCATCCGCACTGATTGTTGTTTCGCCGACCGGCAGGCGGAGCGGCTCGGGTATGCCTTCGCCCTGGATGCCCAGCGGCAAGGGCTTCTCCTCACCGGCGCGATGGATGCCGAAAACGTCATCAAGTAGTCCTTGTTCCTGCCGACGGCACTTGTCGTCCATCAGCCCAATGCACATATCTCCCAGCACGCCGCCGCCGTTGCGGACGAACTGCTTAATCTCGGCGACCTCCCTGGGCGATAGCGCGATTGACTCGGGCAGTATGAGTACCTTGTAGCGCTCGTTATCATCGGTGGGGTCATTGAGAATCCCACTTTCAATCTGGGCGTAGCTGACGAAGTTGTACTGAAGTCCCAGGTCCTCGATAAGCTTCACCCAGGCGTCGCGAATGTGCACTATCTCCGTGTCCTTGTTCATCAGCAGGGCCGCGTTGATGCTCGGCTGAGAGTAGTGAATGGCAATGCCATCGTGCTGCCGCTTTGCGGAGCGGATAAGGTCCCATATACCCGCCTTCAGTTCCTTTACATTGGCGCGCGTGTCCTTGCCGGCTTCGCTGTAGGTGAAGTCGCCGTAGAAAAACAGCGGTGTTGTCCAGGCGCTGATGCCCTTGGTGTCGTGCAACAGGCACCAGAAATTCTGGTATTCGAGCTGCTGCCCCGCCTGCCAGTAACCGGCGCGATACGGCGAGCACATCACACCTGTGTAAGGCTGGAAGGACCGCCGCATCTCGTCTGACCAGCCGGTATTATACGAGTGGTAATAGCTGAATGCCTTCGACAGCTTCCACCAGTCCATGCCGTTGCCGGGCTTAGGCTCTTGAGTTCCCGACAGGCCGCACCTGGCTTCCGGGTCGCTCTTGCGGATCGTCCGCTGAACGAGCGCGAAGTAGTCAGCCAATGAGTCGTTCATGAAGTCCCGAAACTCGGCCCACGGCGCGGCGTTCGCCCTTCCTTTCACCTCGTCAAGCGTCATCGGCGTGACGGCATTCCAGTCCCGGAACCCCGTCTCCCATGCGCGGTTGAGCTCCTCGAGACTTGCGTAGCGCTTCTTCAGCCACTTACGGAAGGCCTCAAGGGTATACTTGCTGAAGCAGAAGTCGAAGTAGCGGGTGTAACTCGTCAGGCTCATCTCGTCGCCCATACAGTAGTCGTAAGCGCCGCCGAACTCGGCTACCTCCGGCATCTTGGAATCGGTGATGGCGCCTGTCATCTTCGCGAGGTATTCGGGGTCGTGCAGACACGGCTCCCGTACAAGGTACCTCTTGTCCTTGGTCTTGGCGTACTGCGCCGCCTTCTCAGCGAACTTCCTGTCCATGAAATCAGGGACGCCGGGTCCCATGTAGCTGAGGATACTCAGGAAGCTGTGCCTGATGTTCTGCCAATAGTCCCACCAGACCTTGCCGGTATCTATCTCGGTCGAGGTGTTCATGGCTACGTCAAGGCCCAGGTCCTCCACCAGGGGTCTCAAGTAGTCGAACAGGTACTGGCACCGCAACAGGTACTGGCCGTTCCAACTGGTGAAGGTGAAGCGGCGCCAATCCCGCGGCGGCAGGACGATGAACTCGGCATGAGCTGTGTCCCGG
>JALGUK010000255.1 GCA_029820875.1 Candidatus Zipacnadia bacterium | reverse complement strand
CGCCAGGGCGATGAGAAGATGGACCTTGTCATCTCCGAGCTGGATATCGCCAGCATACTCCTCCCCTGGCAACGGACCTTCGAGGTCTCAGCCGACTTCGCGTTCTCCTTTCAAGTGGCATCCTCCCGGAAGTAGATTGTCCGCTCCTGCTATTGTTCCGTTTCTCTCTGATTCTCAGCGTGCATCTGGGTGTTGTTGAGGGGGACGGGCATGGGCGCATTTTCAAGCTGTGCGACAATATGTGCCCCCAGCAAAGTCACAGAGGCTACTACATACATCCACAGAGCGAACAGAACAATGCTTGTCATGCCGCCATACATTGACCCATCACGGGCGGACTTGCCGATGAAGTGGGTAAAGGCGGGCTGAGCGAGCACCAATGCAATGGCGGCAAAGAGCGCAGCGACCGCCGCATCCCGCGTCGCAACACGTTTCGGCGGAAGAACCTTGTATATCAACACATACGAGATGAATGTGATGACGCCGGTAATCAATCGGTTGGAAACATGCAGGGGCAGCAACTCCCCTACAGGCGCTCCGGCTGATTGCAGCCATGCCTGCAGGTTCGCGATGGCCGAAATCAGAACCATATGTCCTGCGAGCGCTCCACCGGTCCCGACAAGGGTGATAAACCCAACCAGCTTCCGCCCCAGGTAGCTGCGTTGCCTGTAAGTGGGCCATACAACCCAAAACGCCCGCTCGAGGGTCTCAAAAAGGCGCATTCCGAACCATACGAGGCCCAAAAAGCTCAAACCGCCCGTCAGTCCCGGGTTAGGAATTGCGAGAACGTTCTCCAGTTGTCGCAGGAGGATTATCGTATCGGCCGGGGCCAGAGATTTCACGAACTCGAGCAACTCGGCACGAGCCGCCGCCCGCGTCCCTGCGATATGTTGAAGAGCCACGACAGCGAGAATGCCCAGGGGGGTCAGGCACACGATTCCGTAAAACGCAACTGCTGCCGCCATGACGGTGGAATTACTATGCCCGAACCGCCAGCCGACACCCTTGATGAAGCTCAGGCACAGCCTGGGCACCCGCATCTTGTCCGCAGACAAAAAGCGTTCCTGGATGCGGTTCCACGCAGCTACAGCACGTTGCCATACGGCCTGGAGTTTCGGCTCAATCATCCTGTTTCTCCGGAGTGCTGGGGCCGCAGGGCTTACTGAATCAGCATCAGCTCCCGGAGCCGCCCGGCAAGCCCTGCCACTGATGTGAATTCGCCCTTAATGCGCTAAAAACCTGGTCATCCTCCGAAATCCATCCGGGCAACGGGGTTAAGACCACGCCCCAAAACGCCGAAAAGAAAGATGCGGCTCCCGAGGGCGGGATCACCCATTCCAATCCATTGCGGGGAGGTTCCGGCCTATGCGGAGCCTGTTCAGTCGGCTGTTCGGGCGGGGCGGACCGATAGACTTTCACCCTGACGATATCGAAGTCGCTGTGACCAGTGGAGAACTGGTCCCCTATCACAGCCCCACAGACGACCGGCAACGCCTCTTGGTCAGCCGAGATGACGACCGGCGCATCCTTCTCCAGGCGGCCAGAACTTACTATTGGGATGACGTTGAGGCGCTTCGCCACCTGGCCCTGCAATGCCTCGCGGCTCAGTACTGCGCCGAGGCTGTGGAAATCTGCCGCCGGCTCCTGTCGCTTTGCCCCGATGACAAAGATGCCCAGGTGTATCTAGGCGCATCACTTCTCGGAGATGAAAACTTCGCCGAGGCCGAGCGTGTCCTCATCGAGCACATCAATCAGTACCCGCAATCAAGCTACGGATACGCGAACCTCGCGAAAGTATACTATCAAACCGGCCGGGAAGACAAGGCGCGGGAAGCGGTGCAAAATGCCTGTGAGTGCGATCCCGACAATACCAATGCTCTGACCATGTATTACTTCGAGCTTATGGACGAGGGCGGCCAGGAGGCGGTCGTGGCGACGATGACCGACCTCGCGCGCCGAAATCCGGATGCATGGGGCCCCTGGTGGGCGATTGCGCAGCACTTCGACAGGGTCGGAGATGTTCGACAAGGGGTGCTGTACGTCCGCAAAGCACTGGATCGGGGACCCAATGCGCCGGAGCTGCTTCACTACGCTTCCGGTTACCTGGGCGAAAACGGCCTCCTCGACGAACTGATCGAGACGCTCGAATCAGCCAGGCAGCACGGATATGTACCTCCCGAGGCGCTTTACAATCTGACCCGCGCATATATTGATGTCGGTAACAGTGAGGCCGCCCGTCATGTGTTGGATGAGTTGGAGTACATCGCAGGGCCTCAGTGGCACGGGCTGTTGTGGCAGTTGGAAGAGGAGTTAGGCCCTGCCGCGGTCTGAACAACGCCGGATGCCGCTTATTCCGCGCCGGAACGCCGACCGCCTCTACGCAGCTATCGCCCTCATATGTGGCCGGCAGGGCGCTAGCGACCGGACCGATATTTACGCTGTGATGCCGAAGGTCCCCCTCCATCAGTCGTGGAATCTTCTCGGACACAAGATTTCAGATTATGCGGGCCCGGGCATCTAATCCGGACCCCCGGGAGGAAGTTCTGTGGCCGAACAGGTGCAACTCGCAATCGTCGGCTGTGGCGGTATGGCAGGCCGGCACATGTCGGCGTATCGTGAAATCTTCAAACGCGGACGGCGTGACTTCGTGCTCGCCGCTGTATGTGACCCGGTGAGAGAGCGAGCAAGCGAATTCGCCGACCAGGCGGGACAATGGCAGGGGTCGGAATGCCGAGTGTACACGGACGTAAATGACATGCTCAAGGACGGAGGATTGACTTGCGCCGACATCTGCGCTCCCCACGGCTATCACCACACCCTGGGGGTGGCCTGTATCGAGGCCGGATTGGACATAATGGTCGAAAAACCCCTCGGGATCACCGCACGTGCCTCCCGAATCATCCTGGACTCCGCCGAGAAGCATGGGAGGCTTGTGGCGGTGGCCGAGAACCTGCGGCGTTACCCGGGTCAGCGGTGTATGCACTGGATAATTAACGATGCGAAACTGCTGGGCGATATGCGGATGTTCTTCACCCAGAGCGTTTCGTTCCGCACGTCCGATGTTCAGCGTGAGGCAATGCAGTGGCGGGCCCAGCGACTCGTTGGCGGCGGCGGCCTCATCTTCGACAGCGGCGCCCACTACATGGACACCATCCGCTACCTGTTCGGCGACGCAGATACCGTATACGCACAAATGAGGACCTATGAAAAGCGCAGTTTCCAGCACCCCGAGCGAGGAGAGGTCACAGCAGACGTGGAGGACAGTTGGACGGCGATGATTACCTTCAAGTCGGGGGTTGTCGGGACATGGACCTTCTTCCCGGCCGCCCGCGGAAAGTCATTTGCGACAATAGTCTACTACGGCAGCCTCGGCTCCTTCGAGGACAAAAGCGGCGATGTCTTCCACGGCCTGCGCTCCGACGGCGAGTTGATGCTCGAGGACGGCAAAACCCGCTC
>JALGUK010000254.1 GCA_029820875.1 Candidatus Zipacnadia bacterium | reverse complement strand
GGCTTGGTCTTGCAGATGTCAACCCCGAGGTCCTCCGCCGATTTGACGGCATGGTGGACCCAGTAGAGGCTGTCGCCCTGGGTCTTGTTTACCATAGGTCCCCTGGGATAGGACCACAGCACCACGGGCATGCCGTAATCGTGCGCCCGTTCGACCATTTTGGCAATCCGCTCGACGTCGTGGGTGTTATCGGTCGAGCCAAGGTAATACGTCATGCCCACGGCGGTCGCCCCGGCCCGCGCAGCCCGCTCCAAGCTGCAGAACTCGGCGTGAGTGGGCATGTCCGCCTCCGAACCGGCGGTGATGTGGCCGTCCACCTTGACGATGAGCGGCAGGTCCGGCCGCAGGTCCTGGGCGAACTTTTCCGCCATGCCGATATGCAGCACCAGGCCGGAGAACTTACCCTGGTTGGCGAACTCGATTACCCTTTTCGGGTCGGCAACCCCCTCCTCGAGGCCGAGCAACTGATGCACAGGCCCGTGCTCCCAGAGCTGGTCGAACGGCAGGAACAACGCCGTCCCACGGCGGCCGTGTGCGTACATCATAGAGTAGAGTTTTGATGTGACTCCTCTTCCCAGGCGGGCCGAATCGGCAAGAGTCGGCCGCCCCGCGATAATGGATGCTTCCATGCTGCGTTCCTCCAGTTTATCAGGCGCGCTTGCGCCGATGAGATGCTCCAGAAGCGTTAATTCGCTGGAGTGCCCCTAAGTTCCTTTCCATGCCATTATACTCAATTCTGGAGGACAAGCAAAGCCCCCAGTGGAATAAAATGTCGCTGCGGAACCTGCCTTTTGTGGAGTAGATAGTTTATGAACACGGCTGATTTCAAGGAATACGCCAGGCGGTGCGGCGCGGACCTCGTCGGTATCGGCTCGATGGACCGGTTCGAAGGCGCACCGCCGGAGATGGACCCCCGCTACATCTTCCCCGAGGCCACGGCACTGGTCGGCCTCGGCTTCCGCATTCATCGCGGGTGCTTTCGGGGGATTGAAGAGGGCACCTACTTCGGCGCATACCCCTCGATGGGTTACGCGGGCATAAACTACCGCGATGCGCCGATTACTCTCCGAATGCTGTGCAATGCGCTCGAGGACGAGGGCTACGAGGCCGTGCCCATTCAGAACATGCTCTTCGTCAACCCCATAGACCCCCTGACAGGCAAGCCGCCCGTGGCGGATATGTTCGGCCCTAAGAGCGGCCAGTGGACGGGAGAGTACCTGAGCGGCACGCGGCCGGTCCGCGATGGCCTCCCCGCGCCGGACGTGATGCTCCACTTCCGCATCGCGGCGGTTATCTGCGGTATGGGAGAAATCGGCTTCAGCAAGCTCTTCCTTAGTCCGGAGTTCGGCCCCCGCCAGCGGCTCGCGTTCCTCCTGACCGACGCCCCTCTGGAGCCTGACCCTATTTTCGATGGCGAGATATGCGACCGCTGTATGTTGTGCGTAAAGGAATGCTCAGTCGCCGCGCTGAGCGAGCACAAGACGGTGAAGGTTACGGTCGCCGGCAAAGAGATGGAGTGGGCGGAACTGGACTACGTCCGCTGTTCCGGCGGCTATACGGGCGCTAACCCGCACTACTCGCCGTTCACTCCCGAGGACTACCCGATGGAGGAGATCCTCAAGCAGCCTTACGGCGCCACCGAACTGCCGTACAACCGCGTCTCTTCGCACATGTTCCACCTCAACGGCGCGATGGAAGGCGCCCGCTGCATGAGGGAGTGCTTCATCCACCTCGAGGAGACCGGCCGCATAAAGAACTTGTTCAAGAACCCATTCCGCAAGCGCAAACCGTGGAGGCTGTGAAACACCGGGTCGCAGTGCTCAAAGTACAATAGAAAAACGGCGCCAGCCAACATGCAAATCGAGCATAACGTGTCCGGAATTCATATCAATAAGGAGTGAGAACATGCTGTCTGATATCCTCCTAAAAGCCGTCATACCTCGGTGCATCGTATTGGCCTCGCTCGCGAGCCTGTCGGTGGGGGCTTGGAGTGCGGCTGACATCACTGTCGCGCCCCGCTGGGGCACCATGTGGCTCTCGCCGCGGCTTACAGCAAACTGGGTGATTCTTAACTACGAAGGCGCGGCGACTGCGGAAGAGCCGCCTACAGGTCAGGTGATTGTCGAGCTGCCTGCGCAGATACGCTGCCTGTGGAGCCACGGAGTGAAGTTCCAGCAGACTCCAGCCCAGGGCGGAAGAACGCGCATCGCCCTCGAGTCCGTGCCCCTGGACGGCAGCAAGGGTCGGTTCCTCGCCCTCGCGACGGACCTTAAGCCCGGGACGACCGCCACGGGCAAGTCCTGGGCCGAGTGGGAAGGCGGACGGCCCTCCGTCTCCGAGTTCCCCGTCAACGTGATTGACGTACCCGTCGCCCGCCAACCGAAGAAAATTATGACCGGAATGGCGATCTGGCCGTACATGATTGACAACTGGCCGGACTTCTACCGGCAGTACGCGTCCATGGGCTTCAACCAGATGAACCTCTGGCACGGCGCCATCCATGTGGCCGACCAGTACGCCGCCGGTCCGAAGCGTCCGCCCGCGCTCGACTACGTCAGCCGCGTGGCGAAGTCCGCGCGGGAAAACGGCATCATGACCTCCATTAACGCCTCCATCTCGTGGGATAGGGGCCTCCTCGAGAAGGACCCCGACGCCCAGGCGCTGTTCCTCGACGGCACGCGCGCAGGTCCGTGTCCATCCTACCGCGGTCCGGCGTTCATTGAGCAGATTAAGCGGAACGTGGCAATCGCCATGTCCGGGATTTCCTACATCCAGAGCGACGAGGAGCTTTACGGTAACGGCAACTTCGCAACGGCTTGCGTCTGCCCGCGCTGCGAGGCGCGCTGGAAGGAGTGGCTGAAGGCAAATCGGCCGGGGCTGCAATATGTCAGCCTCCGGGAGGTCATCACCCGCAAGGACGAGCTACCGGACCACTATCGTGCGTGGCTGTGGTTCCGTGCGTCCCTCACCACTGAACGCTATCGCATCTACAAGAAGGAACTGGAGCGCGCCGTGACCCAGGCGGGAGGGCCGGGTTCCAGCCCCAGGGCGCTTATCGGCTGGTGGGCCGGAGCCGCCGAGGACTACACGCTCGAACGCTGCATGCAGGACGCGCGTGCGCTCGCCGATGTGATTGACCAGATTATCCCGCAGCTCTACTTCCGCTACGGCATCCCTCCGCGCCGCTTCCGGGACCTGATTCGACGCCAGTGCTGGGCGCTCGGGCGCGAGAAGTGCTATGCCGGCATTGACTCGGACCACGCGGACGCGAACGTACCCGGCAATCTGACGGCGGCGGTGCTGGAGACCCTCTTCGCCGGCGGGCAGGGCTACTGCGTCTGGTACGGGCCGTACATGGACACGCGCCAGCGGGCGGAGCTGGCAGCCGTAAACAACGTTGTGGCCCGACACGAGGCGACCTTCCTGGAAGGAAGGGACACCGACCTTTTCCGTTGCTTCG
>JALGUK010000253.1 GCA_029820875.1 Candidatus Zipacnadia bacterium | reverse complement strand
CCAGCCCTTCGGCAGCCAGCAAGATGATCCGTGCCCGCTCGACCAGCCGGTGCTCGGTGGTGACCGAACGCGACCATTGTCGCAAAATCTCACGCTCCTGTTCGGAGAGCTCAACAGGGGTAGCACTTCCAGGCATACCCCAGTATACACTGTATCGCTCACTATTGCAAGTAGGTACTAGCTCTGTGATGTTTTCTTTCAAGTGCGCTTTCGTTTGCGTCTCCATCCCTTTCCTTGAATGACACGGGTCGGACACCTTCGGCCTTCCGCTCACCTGTCTCCCCCTGGCCACCACGGCATAGGAGACAAGGAAACAAACAACCAGAAGTTTGCCCTGGCTGCCCTGTGCAGGTTTCTTCAGCGATTAGCCTGAGCCCTATCTGACCGCCATTGTGATTCCCGGCTGTGTATTCACCCCGTCGATATTCAGTAGTACCGGAACGGCGTCGCTAGACAGTACGTTTGCTGGTACACGAACGTTGATCTGCACGGTGCCACTCACCAACCCGGGCGCGCCACCAGCGTAAGTCACTTCAGCAGGCAGTCCTCCGACGAACGCCTCCACTGGCAGCATCAATCGCCGGGGCGGTGGTCCAATGACCTGTCCGTCCGCACTTGCGGGCGCTGTTTGCCCCCCGCCAGTGCTATAGATGGTCACTATGGATCCTTTCGAAGCCGGATTCGCCGGGCTGTTGATACTGCCGTCCTCGTTCAAGACCGCGCCAGGACCGCCGCCACTCATGTCTAGACTGAACACCCCCGGCCGAGCTGGCACAACACTTATTTCACTCGGGAAAGAGCGAACGTTATCGACCTCAACCTGGACTTGTACGGAGTCCCGGTCAGCAACGCCAAAGGGTACAACTGCGCCGATCTGGTTTCGCGATACGTACAGCAGCGGAGCCGCAACACCATTGAACAAAACCCTCACCCCTTCGAGCGTCGTAGCAACTTTCCCGTCTTCATCAAGCGCCAAACCAACAACATGATCAGGACCAAGGTTTTGGCCGAATATCGTCACAATCTCTCCCGGTGAAACTCCGCCGCCAGCATAACTAGCAGCATTGACCACAGAACAAACAGAGGGCCAATTACTCCCATCACTGGTTGCTGCGCTCTCGGAGAGAGGCTTGCACAGCACCTCCTCCTTCTCGGTACCAGCAGAAGTTTGTGACACTGGTGCCGTGTACTCGAATGTCTCTTCCGAGCTCGGCCACCCCCAGGAACCGCCGCCCGACCTTTGTAATGGTGGCGACATGTACACCGGCGCAGAGCTGAGATCCGCGACCCACTTCAGCAGTTCCCCTGCCTCTTGCTCAGAAATATCGGCAACACCGGCAAGGACAACCATCAGTTGCTTCGCAATTTCAGGTTCCCGCCTCAGAGACGCGAGTCGCTCATAAATACCTGCGTTGCCAATCCACTTATTCGTAGCTTCCAACAGCTCTGTATCCGAAAGACCAGAGCCTCTGAGGATAAGCTTGAGTAGCAGGTCGGCGACCCGCCCTTTTACGGCTTCCGTGGCGCCCTTCATACTGTAATCCACAGCCGAGTCCATGGTAAACTTCAGCACTTGACAGGGCCAGCCACAACCGCTTGCTGCTAAGACGCCGAGAGCACCGGAGCCAATCTTGCTAACAGTATAAGCAGCTTTCGAAACCTTGCTGACCCTGCCATAGTATGCGTCGACAGCCAACCCGAAAATCTGAGATGCCCGATGATCGGTTTCCACGGCTAGGTCCGCGTACTTGATCGCATTTTCGTAGTCATTGCGCCGGTAGAAACGCTTCGCAATAAGAAGTAGGTTTACAGCAACATTATATTGGTTGACACCACTCAAGTACATCTCCTCGTATTGTGTTCTATGGAACAGGTTCTGGACGATGTCCCCGAGCCAATCGCAAGGTAGCGCTGGGAGTGGCGCTGCAAGCAGTCGTTCTGTGCGGCTAATCCGCTGTTCGGCGAGATATTGCCAGGATTCGATTGCCACCGAACTTGTGGCAATAGTCGAGTTATTCCTCAGATCCTGGTCTACGGACGACGCGCTGACACTGGGGGCGGCAGTAAGAGTGGCCCCGAGCTTGGCGTACACGAACAAGGTCGCGGATATGTTAACCGTCGCCCCGGCCCGGATTTCATGAACTGGGATCCGGATGGTGCCCACGGAGGGAGACGCGGATGGAGGAACAGAATAGCCGCTCCTCGCAGGCGCTTCCAAAAACGAAGTGCCGGCCGGAGTCGGGACGGTTACGACCACATCTCGAGCAACCGCCGGCCCAAGATTCTTCACCGCAACCGTTAACGTGACTTCGGAGTTCCTGCGGGCGAACTTGGGCTCAAAGTTCGCAGTGATGGCTAGATCGGCGGCGCCCGTAGGTTGTCCAGGAGGCCCGCAGTTTGTCGCCGCCGTGATACTTACTCGGTTGGACATCCTGGCACCGTAAAAATTAGAAGCCTTAATTATATAGCTGTATGAGTGTCCTGATTTGGGTCCACTGTGGGGCATTCCACTGGGTGGCGAGCCGCCCTGCTCGGGGTCTGCGTAATGGTTCATCGCTGCGAGGAGAGACGATGCAATCACGACTCCGTTCCTATAAACGTCGTATCTAGTCGCGGCCGGAGAAGCGTTCCAGAAAAGATCTACGACTGGCTGGTGGTTGCCGCAGCTGGTACTCGCGGAAAGTCCGAAGGCCCCAGGCGGTGAGCAATTGGCGGCTGTCACCACAGCGACATTGGAGTCCGTGGTGCCGGCGCTGTTCCTGGCGGTGACCACGTAGCGGTATGTGCTCCCAGGGTGGAGCCCTGCTTCGTCGATAAACCATCTTGTGTCGGCATGGATGTGCGTCTGTAAGAGCACTCCATCGCGGTGTAGATCATACTCGGCGGCTCCCGCCGACGGTGACCACGTCAGTTGCGTGACTGGTACGGCAGGATTGACGGAATCGGCGCGCGAGCAAGAGGATGCAGCGGCAAGGGCGAACGCCCCCGGGGACTTGGCAATCGAGCAGACATTACTAGGGATCGCCACAGCAACGGTGTTGGAGTCGGTACTTCCCCGGTCGTTCCGCGCGCGCACGAAGTACGTGTAGATCCGGCCCCGGTTTAGGCCGGAGCCGTCGGAAAACGAGGTGCCTGTAAACGTAGTGGTGGCGGGAAAGATCTTCACGCCGTTGCGATAGACTTCATAAAGAGAGGCTCCGCTAGCGGGGGTCCACCTGAGGTGTACGATTGGGCCGGCGGGTGGATTGTAGTTGCACGTTGGGGCCTGGGTGGAAAGAGTGAATGGTCCCGGAGGTGCGAGCGGGGTACAGACGTCCACTGAGATATGAACTGTGATGGTGTTCGAAACTGTGGGGGGATGCCCGATAGCTCGTAGAAAGTAGCGACTCTCTGCTCTCAGCCTTGATAGGCTGAGAGCGCATTTTCTTTAACCGAGAAAAAGGAGAGTCGCTATGAAGAAACCATAC
>JALGUK010000252.1 GCA_029820875.1 Candidatus Zipacnadia bacterium | reverse complement strand
CCACCGGATCGGCAATGGCACGCGGGTACAATGGACGCAGCAGCCAGTACGGGGCATGGAAGTTCAGGAGAATCTCCGGCAGCGTAACGCGCATCAGCTCGAGGGCACATGCCCGGGAACACAATATGGCAACCAGGCCGCCGGCCAAACGGCGTGAGCCGACCCTCTCAGGCAAAATTGTACTGTAAAGAAGCTGGTTCCGGGCCAGCCACGGGCCTAGGAGCAAAACCGTCGGCACAAGTACAAGTAGCCAGTTTGCGGCCTTCGAGCCTAGAGAGTGATTATCCGCCCGCATCTTCACCGCGATACATATCCCCAAAAGGGGTAGCACCC
This sequence comes from Candidatus Zipacnadia bacterium, assembly GCA_029820875.1. Next base: position 3,137 of record JALGUK010000252.1, on the reverse strand, counting down.
ACAGCCCTGTTATCTTCGTGCACAGAAGTGCCGCCAGTCCAATGCCGAGGGAAAACGAATCCCCCGCCCGCCAGGAGCGGAAATTCAATGTCCGGCTGCACAGAAGTAAGACCACCGCTCCCAGAAGCAGCGATGCGTTTGAGTTGTTGACGACCGATGTCATGTACTGGGTCTGGGGCAGGAGCGCAAGGAATGAGACGGCAACTGTGCCTCGCCAGGGGTTATCCGGCCACAGATACCGGCAGCTCTTCCACGTGACAAGGAGCGCCGTCAGCCCCATCAACACGCACAGAAGCCGGAGCACCAGTCGGGATGCTTCATCGGGCATTATTCTAAGCGTAATGGCCCTCGGGACAGCCATCACAGCGTAAAACAGCGGCGGGTGCTGAGCTTCCGGGGCCTCGAGCGTCTTGTACGCCTCGTCAGCGGTGCCCGGCATCATCGGCAGGCGGAGGTAGCGGGCAATCACGTCAACGTACTGGACATGGTCGGGTTCGTCCGGTCCCCCGCCGGGAGGAATCAGAACCGCATAGTAAACTGCAATCAACAGGTACACGCCCGCGCTGAATGCCGCGAGGATTTTCGGGGCTGCCTCAGGCCGCCTCATCGGTGTGCCTCACCTGTGAGCCGGTATGGACACGGAGAAACGCACCCGGGGGAAGCATTCCCGCTCGGGCGGGCCTGTTCCTGCAGGCGAAGCGGTTCTCTCGGTCCTATCCGGGCGTCACGTGGGAGCGTGCGAGGTCCTGCACATGTCTGAATGCAAGAACTTGGCGGCTTCCGGCAAGCCCCACGAACTCGCCGGATACGGATACCCCGAGGCCGCTTCCTCAGAAGGGGGGTATAAAGTTTCCAGGCGGTCTCCACTTCGTCGGCGCGGACAAACAGAGTTTGGTCGCCCGCAGACGGCAAGGGAGTCAAGTCCTGCGGAACGTTATCCACCGCCCGCCAGTCGCTCAACCATATTGCCTCCCATTCGTCCGAGGCCAATCATGCCTGATTCCATTCCAATCTCTCCCTGTAGGTGAGCCGTCATCATTCGAACCGCCAGTTCCCAGGCGTGCGAAGGCTGACGGGAAGTCAGCGATTCCCGGGTTCGCCGTACCGCCTGCAGACAGCAAGCCTGGAAGAAAACGGGCGGGGCGTCACGGCTCGTACTTCGCGGCGACGGGCATTCTTCGCCCGATGCCGAACGCCTTACTCGTCACCTTCAAACCGGGAGCCGCCTGTCGCCGCTTGTACTCATTTCGGTCAATGGCCTGGATGACCCATCGGACGGTCTCGGGGTCGAATCCCTTGGCGATGATTTCGTCTGCAGAGCATTGGTCCTCGACGTAATGCTGGATAATCTGGTCCAGAACGGGGTATGGAGGGAGGGTATCCTGATCCACCTGGCCGGGCTTGAGTTCTGCAGACGGGGGTTTTTCAATGATTGCTTGCGGAATGACCGGCGAGCGGCTATTGATATGGTCCGCCAGCTTGTAGACCATGGTTTTGGGGACATCGGAAAGCACACTCAGTCCCCCCGACATGTCGCCGTAAAGAGTGCAGTAACCAACCGCAAGCTCGCTCTTGTTGCCCGTGGTCAACACGAGGTAGCCGAACCGGTTCGAGAACGCCATGACTATATTGCCCCGGATTCTGGCCTGGATGTTCTCCTCGGTCACTCCCTGCCTAGCTCCCAGAGAGGGCCTTAGCGCCTTCAAGTACGCCTCGAGTATTCCCGAAATGGGAATGAGTTCGAGACGGACTCCCAGGCTGTCCGCCAATGCCTTGGCATCATCCACACTTCCCTGAGATGAATACGGTGACGGCATCGAAACCCCGATTATATTGTCGGGACCGATGGCTTCTGCGGCTAAACAGCACGTGACCGCCGAGTCAATTCCCCCGGAAAGAGCGACAACCGCCTTGGAGAACCCGCACTTGCGCATGTAGTCGCGGATACCCAGTACGAGTGCATCGTGAACCGACTCGATTTTCTCCTGCGCCTGGTAGGGTTCCGGCGCTCCGGCCGCTGACGTGTCCACAGTCTGCACGTGCTCGCGAAAGGACGGGAACGCAGCCGTCACGTCACCGCGGCCGTCAACGCAAAGACTGCAGCCGTCGAATATCAGCTCGTCGTTTGCCCCGACCTGGTTGACGTACAGGAACGGAACGCCGTACCTGGCGGCGTGACGGCGGATGATTCGATATCGCAGCTCCGGTTTACCCACACTGAACGGAGAAGCGGATATATTGATGAACAAGGTAGCACCTTTGCGGGCCAGGGCTTCGACGGGGTCGAACGCCCAGGCTCCTCCCCGCGGCCACAGTTCCGGCGCGTTCCACGCATCCTCACATATCGAAACGCCCAGCACTTCGCCTCGGAAGACAAGAGTGTCCACCTCGGGAGCCGGGTCGAAATACCGTGCCTCGTCAAAGACGTCATAGGTCGGCAGCAAGGACTTGCACTGGGCGAGGAACCTCTGCCCGCGACAGACCAGAACTGCGGCATTGCACAGGCGGTTGCCGGTCTTTTTATCCGTGGGCCAGGGAGTGCCAAAGAGTATGCCGGTTTCCGGGTGACGTACCGAAGCCTCGGTCAATTGGGTAACAGCCTCACGGATACGCTTGATAAACGCAGGTCGAAGCAGGAGGTCCCTCGGGGGGTAGCCGGTCAGAAAAAGCTCGGGAAAGACGACCAGGTCGGGCTTGTCCGCGGCTGCCTCGGCCACGACGTCGGTTATTCGGGCGAGGTTGCCCCGGATGTCGCCCACGATGGGATTCAGTTGAGCAAGAGTGACTCTCATGTGCTTCCCCCGCTGCTGCGAATCAGGATGCCTATCGCGCCCGGCGCGTTGCTATTGCAGAGCGCCCCTTACCGCGTCGGAGAGGGCGTCAAATGTGTGTTCCCCGCCGTACCTGCGGCCGTTGATGAAGAACGTGGGCGTCCCGTTTACGCCGCTGCGCGCTCCGGCCAGTCGGCCCCGTCGGATGGCCTTCTCGATGTCGTCGTCTTGAAGGTCCGCCTCGAACTGCGCGAGGTCAAGTTCCAGCTCCAAGGCATGACGGCGAAGGTCATCGTCGGCCAACTCCCCGCGACTTTGGAACAAGCGGTTATGCATCTGCCAGAACTTGCCCTGCCTCCCGGCGGC
>JALGUK010000251.1 GCA_029820875.1 Candidatus Zipacnadia bacterium | reverse complement strand
GGCGCGATGGGCATACATGGATATTCCCTTGGTCGCGTAAATCAGTAGGTCTTGCAGTGCAGCGGTCTGTGCATCCTTGCCGCACACGCCTCGGACCGTGCAACCGGTTCCTTTCGCTGTTTGCTCGCACTGGTAACAGAACACCTTGACACTCCTCCCTTGCGACTCTGTTTGCGGAAATCCGCATTATCATATTGAAGTACTATTATACCTCATTATAATTCCGCGTCAATACTGGATGTTTCTTTTGGTTGAAACCCTTTAGGCGCTGATTTGCATATAGTAGGCGACCTGAAGCCGCACAAGAACTACTCGCGGGCGTGCTCATCTCCAGCACTGCACCCTCGAGCCATCTACTGGTTGCCTTGTCGAGCCCGCTCTTGTGCCCGTTTGTCGCTTGTTGTCCCTCCGAGGCCGCTTAGCCGGGCTTCCACTCTTTCCACACATTCCCTGCCAGGTCGGGTCCGGGTTTGAGGGTCTTGTCGCCCGGCTGCCATCCGGATGGCGTGACCTCTCCGGTCGCTCGCACGTGCTGGAACGCTTGCACCTGGCGGAAAAGCTCGTCAACATTGCGGCCGACCGGGGGTGTGAGCACCTCCATGGCCTGGATGATTCCATCGGGGTCTATCAGGAACCGGCCGCGGATGTTGACACCGGCCTGCGGGTCGTAGACACCGTAGACGGTTCCGATCCGGCCGCCCTGGTCCGACAGCATCGGGTAGGGGACTCCTCCGTCCACCATCTTGGACAGCTCTTGCTCCTGCCAGATCTTGTGGACGAATCTGCTGTCGGTGCTGACGGAAAGAACTTGTACGCCGAGGGCTTCGAGTTCGGGGTATTTGACGGCGACCGCCGTCAGTTCGGTCGGTCAAACGAAGGTGAAGTCACCCGGGTAGAAGCACAGGACCACCCACTTGCCCCTGTAATCGGAGAGCTTTACGTTCTTGAAACCGCCATCCACGAACGCGGTGGCTTCGAAGTCGGGAGCGGGGCCACCGACGCGGGCTAAGACCGGCAGAGCCGGTCCCCCACGGGCCACGGGTTGCTCCGCTTCTGCTTCAGGCAGAATCGGGCCGGTCGTGGATTCCACGCACTCGTCTTTGCCCATGTACCTGTCCCCCTTTTGTTTGATGTAGTTTATGGAGCCACAAATTGCAGTTTGTGCCGCCCATAGAATACATTCTGATTTTTGCGACGTTTTTCAATTCGCCTTTGTCACGTGGATTCCTGCCGAGACCGACTTTTTTCTCCACGAACTCCCGCATCAGGGTCACAGGCGGCCCGCCATTAGTCTTTTGAACCCCGTTACACTTCACCGGGCAGGAGCTGAGGCCGCAAGGCGGGAAACAATGCGAGAGTGTCAAACGCCGGTGGCGGGAAAGATGTAAACGGGAAAAATTGACTTTTAGTGGGAATGATGCGGCTGCAATGAGTCTTTTGGCAAACTTTCATCCGGTGGTTCAGGCGTTGCTGGCTACTATATTCACCTGGAGCGTGACTGCCCTGGGGGCTGCGGGCGTGTTCCTGGCGAGGGAGATGAGCCGCAAGGTCCTTGACGCGATGCTTGGGTTCGCTGCGGGGGTGATGATTGCCGCGAGCTTCTGGTCATTGTTGGCTCCTGCGATAGAAATGTCCCGGGAGGGGCCTCTACCTGCTTGGGTGCCTGCTGCTGTGGGCTTTATGCTTGGGGCGGTGTTTCTGCGGGCGATTGATAGGATTGTGCCGCACTTGCATGTCGGATTTCCCATGTCCGAGGCGGAGGGGATAAAGACGTCCTGGGAGCGGGCCACCCTCTTGATTCTGGCCATAACACTGCATAACATTCCCGAAGGGCTTGCCGTTGGCGTCGCGTTCGGCGCCGTTGCGGCAGGGATCCCATCGGCGAACCTTGCTGGAGCCGTGGCGCTCGCGATAGGAATCGGCCTTCAGAACTTCCCGGAAGGGCTTGCAGTGGCGATGCCGCTCAGACGCGAGGGGTTTTCACAGCTCAAGAGCTTCTGGTACGGGCAACTGTCAGGGGTGGTCGAGCCGATTGCGGGTGTGGTGGGGGCTGCCGCTGTGCTTATTGCACGGCCCCTTTTGCCCTATGCGCTTGCTTTCGCGGCCGGGGCAATGATATTCGTCGTCATCGAGGAGCTTGTGCCTGAATCCCAGCGCGGCGGCAACGGAGACACCGCCACCATGGGCGCGATGGTAGGCTTTACGGTGATGATGATCCTGGATGTGGCGCTGGGTTAGCCGTGAAGTGATTGCTGTGAGCCGTTCTATTGTTGACCTGCACCTGTACTGTGCTCGCGTTGCACGGCATTTCCCGGCATGAGTTCGCCGCGTATTATAGGCTATTCTGAACTTATCGAATTGGTAAATGCGCCCGGCAGCATTGCTACGCACCGGGCGCACACTATGGCTTTACAGCGCCACCTCTTTCCTTGTCTTGCCGGACTCGTAGATACCGTCCAGGATTCTCTGGGTGATGAGGGCCTGCTCGCCCGGTACCGGAGACGGATTCTCCTTGCGGATGGCGTCGGCGAATGCGGCAATGAGGCGCTCGTGTCCGCCGCTTAGGCCCCCGCCGACCTGGGGTGTGGCTCTCGTCAGCAGGCCGAACTCCTCGCGGATGAAGGCGAGGGGCTCAAAGGACAATCCCGCCTTGGTGCCGGCCAGGACACAGTTGAACCCCACGCTCGGGACGTTCAGCGCCCAGGAAGCCTCCACCGAGATGCTCGCCCCGTTCTTGAGCCGTACGAACCCGACCGCGAAGTCCTCGGGCACCGTGTACTTGCGGGGGTTATGCGCCATAATTGAGGGCTTGTTGGCGATTTTAAGATAGGTGGCCGCGCTGACGGCGACAGGTTCTGGGAAACCCATCAGGCTCAGGCAAAGGTCCAGTACGTGCACAGCCAGGTCATAGCAAGGGCCTCCCGCCGACATCTCCGCATCAATGAAAGCGCCCCACGAGGGCACCCCCCGGTCCCGCAGGTAGGCGGCGCGCGCCCAGTAGATTTCGCCTGCCAGGCCCTGGTCCACGAACTGCTTCATTGCGAGGGCATTGGGGCTGAAGCGGATGCTTTGGGCAACGCACAAGAGCTTTTTCGCCCTCTTGGCTGCCGAGACCATCTTCTTGGCCTCATCGGCGGATATAGCAATGGGCTTTTCCACCAGCACATGGCAGCCGGCCTTGAAAGCCGCCAGGGTAGGGGCCATGTGGTATGCGTTGGGGGTGCAGACGCTCACCACGTCCAGGTCCACGGCCCCGAGCATGTCATTATAATCCTGATAAATCATCTCGGACGAAATGCCGAACTTTTCGGACGCCGCCGTCGCGGCCTTCGGGTTGATGTCGCATATCGCCACCAGTTCGGCGTTGGGCACCTTTTGCCAGGCGGGCATATGGTTCCCCTGCGCAATGCCGCCTGTGCCGATGACACCTACTCGCAACTTCTTTGGCACGTCAGAAGCCCTCCTTGGAGGTCATGATAGTGAGTTGGCGGGAACGGACATCCGTTCCCCGCGTCGAAGCCATCAGTTCCCCACCTGTCGTGTGTTGACCTTTGTGTTTTCGTTGTGCAATTCCTAATGTGGCGGCCGGTGTGTCCGCCTCAGAAGGCAAAACACGTGCGCGTGGCGAATCAATCGAAAACACAGCGTTGCAGAGCCGCGGATGGCAAATGTTCAGGGGGAGGTGCCGCTGATGAAACGCAGAGAATTCATCTCGAAGGCGACGATGATTGG
>JALGUK010000250.1 GCA_029820875.1 Candidatus Zipacnadia bacterium | reverse complement strand
CCGCGATCCCGACTACGGCCCCAAGTTCCTGACCGAGTTCCAGGACCGCCTCCTATTCGGCACGGACATCTGTTTTCCCGACATGCCGTTTCCCATGGTTGACCTGCTCCTGGAGTGGCGTAAAACGAACAAAATCAGCGAAGAGGTCTTCAATAAGATAGCCAGGAAAAACGCGGTGAAACTTCTGCAGTTGGAATAGGGACTGGAACGTTGTCGTCGGCAACGGCATCCCCGGGTTCGACAGTTAGGGGACAGCGTCCTGTCGTGTGGTCCGGCCGCCCGCATCCTCGGGCCACATGAGTTCTGAGGAGGGATAGACGACGATGCGAATGTACGGCAAGTTGTCTACCGGTGGTCGTATTATCATGAGCGCCTCGATATGTTGCGCCTTGGCCTTGGTACTGGGCACACTTGCAAGCGCGGCCCAGTCCGTTACCGTCTTCAAGGAGCGCACGGCCGAGTTGGGACTGGAGTTGTCGAACGCCGCTGCCTCGACGGTGTCGGGGCCGTTGTAGCCGCTGACTTCGATAACGATGGCTTCGCGGACCTGTTCTCTTGGTCGCGGCTGACCCTCTACCGCAACAACGGCGGCAGGAAACTCGTACCGGTTAACATGCCTCAGCTGCCCCCGTGCGTCTCCCGCGGTGCTTGCTGGGGAGACTTCAATGGCGACGGTTTCGCGGACTTGTATGTAGGCGGCTATGAGGATTGGAACAAGGGTATCACATACCCGGACATGCTCCTGATGAACGACCATGGACGCGGCTTCAAGCTCGTCTGGAGCGAAACGCGGTACCGCGCCCGCGGCGTCACTGCCTGTGACTTCGACCAGGACGGCGACCTGGACGTGTATGTGTCCAACTACCGGCTCCAGCCCAACGTCCTGTGGCTTAATGACGGCTTGGGCGAGTTCACAGACGTCGCCGCCGCTTACAATGCTCTGGCCACGTCACCGGGCTTTCCCGGCGGCCATTCAATCGGTGCCGCCTGGGGCGACTTCGACAACGACGGTTATATGGACCTCTTCGCCGGCAATTTCGCACACCGCGACAGCCGCGGCGACCAGCCTAAGTCACGCTTTCTGCGCAACCTCGGCGCAGTGGGCGGGTACCATTTCGAGGACCTGGGCACGTGCGGCATCCACTACCAGGAGTCTTACGCAACTCCCGCCGCCGGTGACTACGACAATGACGGCGACCTGGACCTTTTCTTCACCACGGTCTACGGCACCGCGTCCTTCGGTAAGAAGAACTACCCGGTCTTGTTCCGCAACGACGGCCGCTTCAAGTTCACCGATGCAACCAAGTCGGCCCAGTTGGCCGAATTGCCTCCGACCTACCAGGCTGCGTGGGCGGACTTCGACAACGACGGCGACCTGGACCTCGTCACAGCCGGGAAGTTGTTCGAGAACCAGGAGAGTGGTAACCACTGGCTGAAGGTCCGCCTCTTGGGCGACGGCAAGACCGTGAACCGGTCGGCCGTCGGCGCCCAGGTTAGAGTGAAATTGAGGTACAAGACACTGACCCGACAGGTTGCGGCCGGCACAGGTGAAGGAAATCAGAACGACCTGGTCGTGCACTTCGGCCTTCGGAATCACACAGCCCCGGTCCGGCTGGAAATCCTGTGGCCGGGCGGCGCTCGGCAGACGCTCACGGATGTGGGTGTGGATAGTCTGGTGCCCGTTCGCTTTGGCAAGCCGCGGTGATGCGGCGCCCAGCGAGCGAACATACCGAAGGCACCCGATTGGAGGGGTGTTTGATGAGAACATGCCGTATTTCCGCGCTGTATCGAGCAGCGATATTGCTTGTTCTTATAATCTCATGTGCAATGGCCTCTCGTCCGGCTTCCGGCAGAACCTTTATTGTCAAGGGCGGCCAAGCCCACGCGGAAATCGTTATCGCGGACAAACCTCCTCGCATGGTGAAACTTGCCGCAGAGGAACTGCAGAGCTACGTTGAAAAAATCACCGGCGCAAGGCTCCCCGTTACAACCACGCCGAGCAAAGATGTTCCCGTGCATATTTATGTTGGCAACAGCCCGTACACCGAACGACTGAAAGTGAATGACGAGGGCCTCAAGCACGGCGCATTCCGGATGGTATCCGGCAGGAACTGGCTGGCGCTTGTAGGCCGCGACAGCGACTTCACGCCGCCGGAACCCTACCTGCGCAATAATGCGGATTGGCCGAGGCTGCTGAAGGAATGGGACAAGGCCACGGGCGAGAAGTGGGGATACCCCTACACGCAGGTCTACAAGCAGTACAATAAGGAGCTTGGCATTTGGGAGGAGGACGAACGGGGTTCGCTTAACGCAGTTTACGAGTTCCTACGCATGCAGGGCGTCCGCTGGTACCTGCCGGACCCGCTGGGGGAGATTATCCCGAAGAAACGGACCATTGAGCTTCCCAAAGTCAACAAGACCGTCAGGCCGGACTTCGCGCTTCGGTTTCCTTATCAGTATTTCCGAAGATTCGGCCATGCGGGGGCGACGAGGGACGAGGTCCTCTGGCAGTTGCGGCTCGGCCTGAACGAGGCCCCTGACGTGATTGGTCTTGGAGGGCTGGGCCACGGAATCAATAATGTGCACAGCAGGGAAGAGGTCAAGAAGGCACATCCGGAGTACTTCGCTCTCTATGGCGGCAAGAGGGACACCGAAAAGTTCGGCGCGGGCCGCCCGTGCCTTTCGTCGGAGGGTTTGTTCCAGGCCAACGTGAGGTATGTGCGCGCGGTTTTCGATATCTTCGACGCACCGATGGTTTCCGTCATGCCGCAGGACGGGTATGTCAGCCTGTGTCAGTGTGACCTGTGCAAGGGCAAGGATACACCGGAGCGGGGATGGAATGGCCAACTCTCCGACTACGTCTGGGACTACGTCAACCGCGTGGCCAAGGAGCTATACAAGACCCACCCCGACCGAAAGGTCATTTGCTTCGCCTATGGCGCCTATCAGTTGCCGCCTCTGAAGATTGACAAGCTCAGCCCCAACGTCGTCGTCGGAATCTGCCAGGCCCGGAGGGACTTCTACGACCCCGAGAAGCGCAAGCACTTTGCTGACTTGCGGAGGGCCTGGCTGGACAAGATGCCAAAGGGGCACAAGCAGTTGATTATTTGGGACTACTACCTGCACACCAATCCGCGCAACACCTACTACGGCATGCCCGTCTTCTTCCTCCACACCATCGCCCGGGACTTGCGCTCACTGAAAGGAATCTCCATAGGCGACTTCATCGAGGTGTATCGCGAGCCTGAAGGCATCCGCTCCCTGGCCATTGACGGCCTGAACCTGTACATAACGGCACGGCTGTGGTGGGACGCCGACCAGGATGTGGACGCGATATTGGAGGAGTATTATAGGAGGTTTTACGGCCCGGCCCGCGATGAGATGAAGGCTTTCATCGAGTACTCAGAAGCAAACTGGATGGACCTTATAAGAAGCCCCGAGAAGATAGACAAGGTTTTCGAGTTGCTGTCCAAGGCCAGGCAGAAGGCCCCGGCTCACTCGGTCTATGCCAGACGTATCGCACTGATTGCCGATTACATTAAGCCCTTGAATGAACTACGTAAGCGACTTGCCGAGGGACGCCGGGATGTGCCCGAGGCAAGAGCCCTCAGGCGCAATGTGAGCGACATCCGGCTGGACGGCAAGCTCGACGACAAGTTCTGGCAGAACCTGCCCACATACGGGCTTAGGGAACTGCAAGCCGGCCGGAAGCCAAAGTTCGCAACATCTTTCAAGGTGGCGTGGGCCGGGGATGCCCTCTACGTCGGAATCCGGTGCGATGACCCAGACGCGAAGAATCTCAACATCGGCACGATGCGGCCTGAGGACCCCAACATCTGGAACGGCGATTGTGTGGAACTCTTACTTGAGACCCAGTACTTGAGACCCAGTCCCATTCCTACTATCAACTTGCCATCAATCCTGCTGGAGCGATGACGGACTTGGACAGAAAAGAGGGCCTCAACACCCTCTGGTCATCGGGCGCGGAAGCGGTCTGCTATGTCGGCGACGGGTATTGGAGCCTTGAGGTGCGGGTGCCTGTAGCGGGCGAGCAGCAGGAGGAGCTTGACCCGCTCAACGGTGTGGCGGGGCGCATACCGACCAGTACCTATCCGTGGTATTTCAATGTCTGTCGCCAGCGCGTCAGGGATACCGGCACAGAGCTGTCCGCCTTTTCCCACACGGGAACATCCAGCTTCCACGAGACAACGAAGTTCGCACGTTTGATTGTCAGATAGCGGCATTGCAGCGACGGGAGGCTGCGGATGACGCGCCGGATAATCCTAAACATTTCTTATCTCGCTTGTTGCCCTTCGGGGAGAACGCATTTGGCTCCGATATAGATTCTGCGCATCGTTCGCCAAAAACAGCTTGGCAATCGGTTAGCTATCTTTATAACAGCCCCACAATAGGAGGACATCGAATGTCTGGCGTATCCACCTGGCTCGTCCGCGTACCGCTACCATCTCTCGTGGCCGCCGCCATCTTTGCCTGCATACCGGCCCTCGGCCAGGCCAAGCCTCAACAGCTCTATGTTTATGCGAGCGTGGGGGACAACCTTTGGGTCAGCGACTGGCCGCCTCTTGACAGCAAAGCCTCTATTGACGCTGCCTTCGAGTACCTCGTGCAGACC
>JALGUK010000249.1 GCA_029820875.1 Candidatus Zipacnadia bacterium | reverse complement strand
TTTATATTGAACTGCAGACAGCGAATCAACGCAATATCCTCGCAGGATAAACGAACTTCGGCGGGGAAGCTTTACTATGGTTATACTTGATCCAGGGAGCGCTATATGTCTGAGTTGTCAGAGCGAGTTTTCGTCCATCCCGATGACGTGGAGACACTGCTCACCGCCTGGGGAGCGATGAAGTGGCTTGCCGGGCCGCAGATAAACGGCTCGCAACATGTCAGCGTGGCCGTGGAAATCATCCAGCCCGGTGAGGAGCGGCCTCGGACCCACTATCCGCAAACGGATATTCTCCTATACGTGATTTCGGGGTGTGGTGAACAGACTGTAGGGGCCGACAAAGGCCGATTGCAGCCCGGGACAGTTGTACGCATCCCCGCGGGGACCTACCATTCGACGCTCAATACCGACTGGGAGCCGCTTAAACTGCTGTTAATCAGCTCTCCAACGCAAGCCGTCTGAGCATTCCTGAACCCGCCGACGCTGAGAGCAATCGTCTCGGCGTCAGGAAGAAGGGTATGTCTGTGTCCGAGCGAACTGCGGCTGACCTTCTTGTTGAGTGCTTGAAGCGACGTGGCATCACCTTCGCATCCGGGATACCCGGCGGCCATATCATCGGCGTCTTCGACGCTTTGCGGCGCACGCCCGAAATCCGGTACGTAACCGTCCGCCACGAGCAGGCGGCGGGGTTCCTCGCCGATGGATACGCGCGCGTCACCGGACGGCCTGCGCTGTGCATTACCACGGCGGGTCCCGGACTTACGAACGCCGCCACACCTTTGGCCAATGCCTTTTCGGATTCAGTCCCGCTGCTTATGGTCACTGGCCAGGTCGAGACCGGCATGATGGGCCGCGGCGCGTTTCACGATATGGACCAGCTGTCTTTCACAGCGCCGATAACCCGCTGGAACAACCGTATCGAGCACGCCCGGGACGTGCCGGCCGTGGTGGAACGGGCGTTCGTGGAGATGACGTCGGGCCGGCCCGGACCGGTGCATCTGGAAATCCCGCATGACGTGCAGAAGCAGAAGACGGACGTGGAAATCCCGCCGCCGACCATACCCGAGCGGCCCGCGCCGGATACGGACGCAATCAAGCGGGCGGCGGAGATGCTCCGGAGGGCCGAGCGGCCCGTCATTTTCGCGGGCGGTGGGGCGGTATCGTCCGAGGCTGCTGACGAAGTGGCCGAGCTTTCGAGGCTTCTGGGGGCGGCGGTGTTCACGACGCTTTCGGCCAAGGGAATCATTCCCGAGGACCAGCCTCTGGCGGGCGGCACCACGGCCAGGCCGGCTTGCAAGGACCTCATCGCGCGCGCGGACGTGGCTCTCGCCGTAGGATGCCGGTTCACCGAAATCGCCTTCCAATCGTGGACAGTACCGCTGCCGAAGAGATTGATTCATGTGGACATTGACCCCTCCGAAATTGGCAAGAACTATCCTGCGGAGGTGGGCATTGTCGCGGATGCCAAGCTGACGCTGCAGGCGTTGATAGACCAGTTACGGGGTTGCACCTCCCGTGCCGACGAGTGGCTCGGTCCCATTCAGGCAATGCGGGAAGCATTTGAGCACAATGAGGCCCCCGACGCGATTATCACCCGGCAAATCCGCGAGATGGTGGAGCGCGACGCGATTCTGATGTTCGACGTGTGCCGGTTCGGATATCACCCGCTTATCAACATGCCGGCCTACCTGCCGCGGTCGGTTCACTACTCGCCATCGTTTGTGGCGATGGGGTTCGCGCTCCCGTCGGCGATCGCCGCAAAAATCGCTTTCCCGGAGCGTCAGGTGGTCTCGGTGGGTGCTGACGGGGGATTCATGATGACCGCCCAGGAGCTGGCGACGGTGGTGCAGCTTGGGTTGAAGATACCGATTGTGGTCTTCAACGACAACGCGTTCATGAGCATCAGGTTGATTCAGGAGGAGGCCTTCGACGGCCACTCCTACGGAACCGAGCTTATTAACCCCGACTTCGTGCAGTTCGCTGGCAGCTTCGACATCGAGGCGGCACGCGTTGAGGACTGGCGGGAGTTCCCCTCAGCCTTCCGGCGTGCCCTTGACGCGGATGGGCCGTACCTGCTTGAAGTTATACAAACCTTCTAAGCGTCCCCCTGTTATTCGAACTTCCAGGTGGGGATGACCGGGCCGGCCGCGGTTACCTCTTCGATGTAGCAGCCTGTCTGGGGGAGAGGCTCCGGGCCCCGGCGGGGTGTCTTAGCCATAACTCGATACACGAGCAGGTGGTGCCACTGTCCGTCGGCCAACTGGACGGTGGTGCCGATGGGATGGTCCACGCACCAATAGACGCCCTTGACACTCTCTCCGAACTCCTCGCGTGCGTCCCGTACTACAAGCGGAGGCTCTAAACCTGACCGCTTGGGGTTCAGCGGCCACAGGGACAGGCGCTCCCGTCCATGTCCGAGGGGATTTGCCGCGACATAGGGTACACCGCTGGCGGTCTGATTCAGACATACAGGGCTTTCCTCGCGAACTTTTGGGACGCTGACTGCTACGGCCCATTCCCTGCCGTCCGTGGAGCGCCAGATGGTGATATCATGGCTTCTTCGCGCGCAAAATAGAAAAGAGCCGTCTACATCGCGAATCAGGCTGGGTTCGAACCATGACAGGCCCAGAGGGGTCACCGGATTGAACGCCACGGGCGACCAGCCGGCCTGTGTCCATCTCCATCGCGAGATTCCGGCGGCCCGCTTCCCGTCGCGCACGGCCCAGACAGGCTCAAGGAGGTCGTCGCCGTCCGGTATGGCCGTTGTCAGCCCCGGGGCGGTAATCATCCACCCCGACTGACCTGCTCTAAGTGGGTGCGCTTCAGTCATCGTCTGCAGCTTTACGACGCGGAAGTGCCGGCCGTCATAGGTGAATTGCCGCACCTCAACCTCGTGGCTCCACTGCGACTTCCAGTTGGGCGCTCCGTTGGAATCGAGGGCAAGAGAGATGCTCTGATTTATCCCAAAGCCGGTGCCCGCGTGGGGGTGCTCCGAGCCGTCGGGCCGCTTGGCACCGAGCGGCACAAAACCCCCGATAATCGGGAACTTCAGGACCATTCCCGGCTCCGAGGTCTCTGGATGCTGAATCAGGTGGCTCCGCGAAAGCGTAATGGCCGAACCGGTCTTCAGATGGTCGAGGTCGTCAAATAGGATTAAGTCGCTGCCGTCCTCGAAGTCGACGGCGACGATGTTCTGGACGCGCAGGCTGCATGAGATGGCCGCAAGGCGGGGTGCGACCTGGAAGATGACGCCCACGCTGTACCTGCTAGTCCGTTCCGGGGTTTGCTGATGCGGTCCCGGCAAGCGTACAGCGCTCCTTGTGACATTTTGAATCTCGCTTTGGGCGCCCTCTGACACTAAAGACCCCCCTGTCAGCAATAGCAGAAAACTCATGTATAAGATGGTCTGGGAAGTGATGCGCTGCCTGTCAGTACGATTCATGCTAAGCCCTCCTTGGCCGGAAAAGGCCGTCAATCAAACCTCCACGGCGGTGCTGTCGGTCCATCTGAGAGCACCTCCTCCACGTAGCACCCCGTCTGCGGAGGCGGCGCCGCGCCGCGGTGCTCCTTTTGCACGAGAATCCGATAGACCAGCACGTTGTGCCACTGTCCGTCGGCCAACCGTAGTGTCACCGCATTGGGGTGGTCAACCATCCACTTGGACCCTCCCGGTGCCGGCCCGAATTCCGCCAGCGCGTCCCGCGCGATGACCGGCTCCTCGAGCGCTGACCGGTCCGCGTTGGCACGCACTTGCGGCACTTGAATCACCAGTTCCCATCCGGCACCGCCGTCCGCCGAGCGCCAGACTCGAATCATGTTGCTCGCCTCTTGACCGTAGCCGCGGGCGGAAAACAGCAGGGAACCGTCAAGGTCACGTATCAGGCTCGCCTCAACCCATGACTCGCCTGCGGGCGTGATCGGGACAAACGAGACCGGTCGCCATAGCCCGTAGCGACGCTTCCAGCGCACGACACCCGAGACATCGGCCCCGCCGTTGTTTGCGACGACCGGCTGAAGCATATCGTCCTCGTCCGGTATGGCGTTGGTCAAGCCGTTCTGGACGATTCGCCACGTCGAGTCGGCTATGGGCAGAAGACTGCCTGCTTTCGTCATTTCGCTTCTGAGCACCCGGAATGTATGGCCGTCGTAAGTGTACTGCTGGGCCTCCAGGTGACGGGTGAACTTTGTGTTCCACGTAAAAAGGCCGTTCTCGTCCGTAGGAAACTCGAGCCCGGCGCAGATGCCGAAGCCCGTTCCGGCGTGGGGATGCGCGGACCCGTCCTTGCGCACCGCGCCAAGCGGTACAAAGCCGCCGACTACCGGATATTTGACGATGATATGCTGCTTCTTGCTTGTCGCATCCATCAATTTCTCATTCCGGGAGATGGGAATTGCGCCATCGGCACTGATGCTCGAAAGGTCGTCAAAGAGGATTACGTCGGTGCCGTTCTCGAAATCGCTGATAGGTACGCCCTCCAGGCGCAGGTTGCAGAAAAGGGCCGCCTTGCGCGGCGCAACCTGGAACGGAAAGCCTAGGCCGTAACGCATAGTCCCTGCCGTGGCTGAACTGGGCGGGGCAACGAGGTCCGCAGGCCCTTTCGTGACGGTCGTAATATCGGCTGATGCACTCCCAGCCACCGTGATGAACCAGACGGCGCTGCAGGAGAACAATACAACATGCACATGCTTGAATACGCTCATTATTCTCCCTCCTGGATTCGCACGCAGGGATTGCGTTGGCACTCAGGTTATGTTGAGCAACTTGGCGGCTTGCTCCTTGAGCCGCGAGAACGTCCACCCTTCAACCGGCCCCGATTCGAGTGTGATGGGCTCTGAGAACCCTAACTCGCGCAAGGCGTCACCCACACTGCCGTCATTGTCATGCAGATGAATGGCGATTATGCGCCTTCCCAGGGCACGTATCCACTCCGCGACATCGCCGCCGAGGTGAGCATGGCCGGTGTCCAGACAGACTCCCACGGCCTCCGACCCGACTCCGTCGACGATTTCGCGGAGCTGCTCAATCTGTCCGCCCAGGTATGCCGGAGGCAATGACTCCACGGCTACGCGAACGCCGTTAGCCTCTGCGGTCTCCGCCAGGCGGCTGATGCCCCCATGTTCACGCCCGGGTGGATAACCACGACAGATGCGCCCAACCGGGAGGCTGCAAGGATACATTCGCAGTTCTTTTGCACTGCGCGTCGGCGGTTCGCCTCATCTGGCGCCGTGAGGTTCTCGTCAGGCGCGCTGAATGGAGCGTGGATGGCGAATGCCTGCATACCGGCGGCGGCCAGCGCGTGCACTGTTCTTTGCACGTCCTCCGGATCATCCGGGCGAAAGTGACTGGGCTTGCCGCCCCATATCTCAATCAGCGGCGCACCGCCGCCGGCTGCGATGATGGGCAGCGCATCTGGAAGGGGACGGTCAGCGAGATTGACCGAAATCGAGGCAAATTGCAAAGGAATCATCTCCAGACGAAGTCCAGGGCCGTAGGGTGCTTCTCGAAGGCCCCGCTGAATTCCTGCCC
>JALGUK010000248.1 GCA_029820875.1 Candidatus Zipacnadia bacterium | reverse complement strand
CTCGACCAAATCGCCGGCACCGGCGTGGACGCAATCCACTCGATTGACCCGCAAGCGGGAATGGATATCCGCGAGGTCCGGCGGCTGTATGGCGACAGGCTGTGTCTTTTCGGGAACGTGGAATGTGCGGCGCTTCACTCAGGCACGCCGGAGCAAATCCGCGAAAGCGCCCTCTACTGCCTGGAGTACGGCGGCGTAGACCGCGGGGGATACTTTTTCACCAGCAGCAATTGTATCTTCAAGGGCGTGCCCATAGAAAGTTATGAGACCATGCTACGCGTGCGCGAGGAATACGGCTACCCGGGCGTGAAGAGGCCCGTTGAGGGCATTGCGCCGCCGAAGAGGATGGGGGAGAGGTAGGATGCATTGAGGATAACGCCGCAGTGCAGGACTCGCAAGCGCTGGCGCGAATGAGTGAACAAGGCTCCGAATATAATCCGCACAGGGGGTGTGAATGCCATGACATCAGGGATTCGCACGATGCTCAGGCTCACGCTACTTACCGTAGTCGCGGGCGCTCTCGCCGTGTCGGATGCTACGGTGGACCGAGAAGCGCTGGGACGAACCGAGAAGATGCGGATACTGGTGGACAAGGTTTTGATGGCCTCCGAAGGGTGGTACATGACAGAGGACCACGTTCGTGAGATCGCCGAGGCGGGCTTCAACGTGGTTTCGCCGCGCATTGGCGGGAATGACATGGCGCGCGTTCGCAGGGTGGCGCTGCTTGCGCAGAAATATGGCATCTATCACATGCCCTGGATGCGCGGGACGCTCACGGCCAGGGAGGATGCGCCCGAAGGCAGCAAGCTCGTATGGGCCAGCGGTGTAGAGCAGGACCTCTACAGCCCGAATTCGGACGAGCTTTGGGATTGGATGACCGAGCTTATCACCGGCTACGCCAAGATTAGTGTGGATGTCCCATCACTCATCGGCGTCTTCCTCGATTATGAGAACTACGCCCCGAGGAAGCAAGGCAATTGCTACGCTCTGTCGTACGACACAAAGATTATGCAGGAATTTGCACGCGCCAACGGCATCAAGCTGCCCAAGCTCGCACCGGCGGAGCGAAGTGCGTGGCTGAACGAGCAGGGTCTTCATGAGCAGTTCAGAGAGTTCCAGATCAATAGTTGGCGGACGCGGTGCCGGAAGCTACGCCGGGCGGTGGACGCCATCAATCCGCGGTTTCAGTTCTGTGTCTATCCCGCCCCGGGAACGTTATTTATCAAGGAGGCTGTCTATCACGAGTGGGCCACCCCCGGAGCGCCGCTTATCCTCGCCGATGCTTGCACTTATGGGCGTCCGTCGGCTCTCCTACCACACGAACAATCTCTCCAGGCGAACCGCAAGCAACTGACGGACAACATCAAGTTCGCGCGTGGGACGGGTATTCCGGTAATCTACCTCGGCGGGATTGACCCCATTGTCGCAGGCGCAGACCCGGAGTTTTGCGGAAAGAATGCGGTAATGATATCGGAGGTGTCAGACGGCTACTGGGTCTTCTATGAGGGACCTAACTACCACAAGCGTGACCATAAGGCGTACTTCCACGAGTTCGCGCAGGCCAACCGCGCCATAACAGAGGGCCGCTTCGACTTGTGGCGCCGCAGGCGCGTGACCCGCGACGAGTACGGCGTCACGGAGCTTGACCGCAAGACCGACAAGCCCCAGATCGCCCTATACGGGATGAAGGGGCGCATGTATAGGCTGATCGAAGGGACCGGGGAGTTTGAGGTGCACGAGCTTAGGGGGAACTCCCTCGAATATCTCCGTCAGCTCGACGTGGTCGTGCTGCAGAATTACAACGTATCACTGCCGGCCGACAGCCCGTTCTCGAAGACCCTCAGGAGGTATGTGGAAGAGGGAGGAGGGCTGATGCTGGCCCATGACACCGCCTGGTTCATGGAAAGCCCGTTCCCCGAGGTCGCGGTTCGTGACAGGCCGACCCAGAATGTCGAGGCTGAGCGGCATGTGGCGGAGACGGACCTGCGAATTGCCCGGGAACATCCCGCGCTCGGCGAGCTTCAACCTGGTGTGACGTTCACGCCCGAGTTCCGGGACCACATGATTTTCAAACCCGGCCCTAAAGGCACGGTGATCATCGAGAATACGTTCGGCGATCCCGTCTATGTCGTGGGCGAGGTCGGCAAGGGACGCGTCGCATTTGTGGGTTCGTATTACGGCTATACGAAGCCGCTCGAAGGGGCAGAACGCGAGGCGTATATGGCGGCAATCGCTTGTGTGGTTCTCAGTTTGAGTATGGGGGCGACACTGGGACAGCAAGGAGACAACGGCGTGCTGGAGATCGGCTCGCGGCTTGAGCTGTTCGTGGATGAATATCTGATTGACACGATGGACGGCGTCACACGCGAATTGCATGCACCGGAGCCGCAGAATGTCGCCATCGTCTACGACCGCCCGTGGGAGGGGGCGGCGTCTGCGTATGTCACGGTTTTTCAGGATGGAGACCTCTACCGCATGTACTACCGCGGTCTGCCGATGACCAGCTTCGAGAAGTACACGTTCGGAAAGCAGGTCGTCTGCTATGCGGAGAGCACGGACGGCATACACTGGACGAGGCCGAATCTTGGCCTGTGCGAGTTTGAAGGCAGCAAGGCGAATAACATCATCTGGGACGGCCCAGGCTCGCACAACTTCTCACCCTTCAGGGATGCCAACCCCGACTGCCTGCCCGGGCAGCAATACAAAGCTGTCGCGGGCGGCCCGCTTTGGGCCTTCGCGTCGCCGGACGGCATTCACTGGCAGAAGATGCATGATGACCCGGTTATCACTGACGGGGCGTTCGACTCTCACAACCTGGCATTCTACGACACGTTCCGCGGGGAGTACAGGGCCTACATCCGCGATTTCGCGAACGGCGTGCGAACGGTCCGCACATGCACCTCGCCGGACTTCATCCACTGGACCAGCCCAGAATGGTGCCGATACGCAGACACGCAACCGGAGCACCTTTACACTAATGCGACAATCCCATACTTCCGCGCTCCGCACATCTTTCTCTCGTTTCCGATGCGGTTTGTGCCGCAGCGCACGCGGGCCGGCTACCCCCATCCCGGGCTGTCAGACGGCGTCTTCATGTCGTCCCGGGACGGTGTGAACTTCGATCGCAGCTTCATGGAGGGCTGGATTCGGCCGGGCTTGGACATCAACAACTGGGTGGAGCGGAACAACATGCCCGCCTGGGGTATTCTTCGGACAGGCCCGGATGAGATTTCGGTGTATTGGCTGGAGCACTACGAGAACGAAAACCTGCCCTGTCAACTGCGGCGCGGGACGCTGCGCCTGGATGGCTTCATCTCGGTGAACGCGCCATATGCAGGAGGCGAGTTCACGACGAAGCCGCTGGTTTTTGAAGGACGCGAGCTGGTCATCAACTACTCCACCTCGGCGGTCGGGAGTGTGCAGGTGGAGATTCAGGATGCTGGAGGGAATCCCGTCAACGGTTTCACGCTGGCCCAGTGCCCGGAGATTTACGGGGACGAGATCGAACGAGTCGTTACCTGGGAGGGCGGCTCGGACGTAAGCGCTCTTGCGGGGAAGGCCGTCAGGCTGCGGCTTGTGATGAAAGATGCGGACCTGTATTCCATCCGGTTCCGGTTGTAGCTGGCGTTGGCTGCAGTTGTTGAAGCACCTTTTCGGAAAGGAACGTCCATCTATGTTCCTGACAGGTAAGGCTGGACTAGTGCTTGTAGCGACATCAATGGCGCTCGCATTGACGGCAACCTATGCGGCGGATGAAGCTGATTATGCCGCCCCAACGGAGCTGAAGCCCATACTGAAAATCCAGTGGCGCCTGGGGCCAGACTACCCGATGGGCATTCAAGACTCCGCCGTCGGCGTCCTCCACGGGAAGGTTGTCTCCGCTGGCGGGTTCACACGTTATCCTCTGGACATCCTCAGCAAGTACCCCGATGCCTTCGGGGGTGAGCAAAGCGGCTTCACGAAACTCACATTCGTTTTCGACCCCGAGAACGAGGATGCCGGCTGGCAACGCATCGCCGACATGCCCGGACCCCCGCGGCAGGGGGGAGCCGTAGCAGTCGTGGATGATGCCATGTACGTCATGGGCGGCACCAACTATGACAGGCCCTTCACGTATCGGGACACCTATCGCCTCGAGCTACGCCGCGGGAAGTGGGTATGGCGGAGGCTTCGCTCTTGCCGGCTCCCCTGGCCGGTCTATGGCGCTTCTGACAGCACTGCGGTGATCGGGAAGAAAATCTACCTGTTCGGCGTGGCGGACTTCTTCCAGGCGCCCGGGGCTGACGGCTGCGACTTCCACAGCGAAGCCGGCCGGGA
This sequence comes from Candidatus Zipacnadia bacterium, assembly GCA_029820875.1. The sequence continues at coordinate 1,934 of JALGUK010000248.1, read as the reverse complement.
CGGCAGTCCTGTAAGCCGGGCGCTTCTGGTTCTTGACACGACCAACCTTGATGCGGGTTGGCAGCGCTTGGCGGATTGTCCCGGTTCGCCTCAGTTCGATGCCGGAGTTGCGGCGGCGAGAGGGAAGGTGTACCGCCTCGGAGGCATTTACGCGCCGTTGAACCCGGGAGACGGCCTCAACTATTACAACGCTGTGGACAGTTGGGTGTATGATCCTGCCAGGGATGCGTGGTCCCGTCTGCGCGACATGCCTCACGGTTCAAATCGCCGGGCGCTCACCTACGATGATCGGTACATTATTCTGCTCGCCGGTTATAAGTATGCTGAGACGTGGAACCTCGACGGCACCAGGACACAAGTGTATACGGAAGCGGAGAAGGCGCTCGAGTTCAAGGATTTCTTCGAGGATACGGTGCTCGTGTACGATACCCGAACGGGCAAACTGGGTACGGGCGACCACCTGATTGAACAGACATCAATCCCGAGCGCCGCCATCGCAGGTGATACGATTTACTGCCTCGGCGGTGAGGGCGGCCCGCGCCTGTGGCATCCTGCGACTTTCCAGATCGGAAAAATCGTCGGAGTCGTTGCGGACCAATAATCCGTAGGCGTATTGTACGTCGACCTTGGCGGCTAGGAAATCCGAGGGCGAAACAGGACGCAGCCTTCTATTCGCTCGCGTCCCGACCGCACTGAGTCGGTCGGATAAATGTTGAGGAGGTTGGCCTCGTGAATCACCGTCAGAAGTCCATAGCCGTCGCAGTCATTATCGCTGGCTGTCTCGCATTGAATTGGGCTGTCGGCTTACTCACGGTCGCTGGCGCACAAGAGGAGGAAGCCCCATTGAACATAAGCTCCCGGCTGGAGTTGTTCGTGGATGAGTACCTGATAGACGCGATGGATGGAGTCACCCGCAAGCTTCACTCGCCGGTCAGGCGGGAGGTGGTCATGACCTTCGACCGCCCCTGGGAGGGCCAAGTCTCCATGGCGCACTGCGTGTTTCAGGACGGCGACATTTATCGCATGTACTACCGTGGCTGCGGCATCAACCGCCCGCTGTCTGAATATCCCAATGTCTATGGTCCGCGCGTTACTTGCTACGCCGAGAGCACGGATGGGATTCACTGGACGAGGCCTAACCTGGGCCTGGTGGAATACGATGGCAGCAAGGAGAACAACATTCTCGACATAGGGAATTTGGGCGGCCTTATGCCCTTTATCGACGCCAACCCCGACTGCCTCCCTGAGCAGCGCTACAAGGCGCTGGCATCGGTGCCGATTCGCGCCCTCGCCTCATCCACTGGGAGTACATGTCGCCTGAACCGGTCATCGAGACGACAGGCGACCGCGGCGGACTCGCATTCTACGACACGCTGCGGGGCGAGTATCGCGCATATATACGCGAGTGGATTGACGGCGTGCGGACGATCTGCACATCCACGTCCAAGGATTTCATCCACTGGACGCCTCGGGAGTTGTGCAAGTACGGCGATACCCCGATGGAGCAGTTGTACACCAATGCGACCATTCCCTATTTCCGCGCCCCGCACATCTTCCTCTCTTTCCCCAAGCGGTTCGTACCCGACCGCAAGAAGCTCCCGGAGGTGCCTCAGTCAGGGCTTTCCGAGGGCGTTTTCATGTCCTCGCGCGATGGGCTCAACTTCGACCGCAGTTTCATGGAGGCATGGATTCGAGCGGGCCTGGACAAGTACTGCTGGCTCCACCGCAATGTCCTGATTGCTTGGGGGTTCCTCCAGACTGCCCCCGACGAGCTTTCTTTCTACTGGACCGAGCACTACCATCTGCAGGACATACCCTGTCAGCTTCGTCGAGGGACCATTCGACTGGACGGCTTCGTCTCGGTCAATGCGCCCTATGCAGGGGGAGAGTTCACCACGAAGCCACTCACCTTCGACGGCCGGGAGCTGGTCATC
>JALGUK010000247.1 GCA_029820875.1 Candidatus Zipacnadia bacterium | reverse complement strand
TGCAAGAACGGCAGCTCCACTTCCAGAGAGTGCTCGGGAGTGTGTACCGCCGGGATGAAATCGAATGGCGGCCCCACGTCCAGCAGCGCTTGCACAAGCTCCCTGTCGACCGGTACAAGCCCCAATGGGGTCCGGTATGCGTCGTAGTCGCCGACCGATGCCGCATCGAACTGGGCATGGTGGCTGTTGCCGATGAGCACGACCGTATTGATGTCCTGGTGTTTTACGGCGTTGAAGGCGTACGCCGCGACCTCGCCGGAGAAGATATAGCCTGCATGGGGGACAATGACGGCGACGGCCGACCCGGGCAGCTTCTTTTGGTGAGCCCTCGCGAGCAGCTCCTTCACCATCGAGGATAATTCGTTTGGCTCGCCGGGGTAAAATCCCCCGGCCACGGCCGGAGGCCGTACCCTGCTCTGGTTTTGCCCGCTGCTTGCAACCGCCGCCGCTTCCGTCCGTGCGGGAGCCTGCTCACGCTTGCAGGAGGCGCAGGCGGCGAGCATGACCGCGGCGACGGGAACGAGCAGCATCCACATATTCCGGCTTGGTTTCCTCCCGCCCCCGACGTCTCCCCTGGCGGCCATACCTCATCGCCTACCTCGGCTTGCGGAAAATGAGAATGTACTGGTGATGGATATTGCTCACGAACGCGTTCGGGATACCGTAAGGATAAAGATTCTTGTTGTCCTGTACTAAGATAGTCACACCTTGCAGCTTAAAGCCCTGCGCCTGAATTGCCCGGCACACGTCCGCGTGGTACATGACGAACTCCGAGCCGTGGCGGAAGTCACTGACGATGACGCACATGTACCTGCCCGGCTGCAGGACACGTAAGCACTCGCCGAAGACAAGCCCGAGCTGCTCAATGAACTCTTCATAGCTCGCGATATTGCCTAGGTCCGCATTCGACTCGCTGTAGTGAGTGCCAAGACCTTTCGAAACGCGCTCGGCGTTTACTTTCATGCTCGGTTTTTTGCGCAGGATGTTCCAGTAGGGCGGACTGGTGACCACGAATTGAAAGGACTCGTCCTCGAGGGCTGCCGGAACCACCCGGGCATCGCCTTCGAGGATCTCTATTTGCGTCTGCGGAACGCCCGTCATCTCGGACTGTTCGGCACCGAGGCGCTCGCGGGCGATCTCCGCCCAGCGCGGCGCCAGTTCGATTCCGACGCCCTCCCGGCCGGTTCGCCGGCAGGCAAGCAACGTGGACCCCACACCGACGAATGGGTCGAGAACGCGCTCGCCCTGCTTGGTGAAAAGTTCTATTAGTTTCTCAATGTCCCGCTCGCTGAAAGTCGCCGGGTGCTCGGTTTTAAGGGCATCCCGTGGAGGGGCGATGCTGTACGTCCAGCTTTCGAGGACCTGCCCCAGGACCCGCTCGGTTTCGCGCTCGCCGCGGGTCTCAAGCAGCCAGTCCCGAAAGGCCGGCAGCCACTGATCGGCAAGGCACGGGTCCAGTCCGTGGCCGTTTAGGCTTTGCCAAACGCTTTTGCTCCGTATCAGCCACTCGCGGTTGGAAAGGTCATTTAGGCTGTTTTTCGGATGTACGCCTGACACCGTCCTTTGCTCCTGTACCTGTGAGATGGTTCCAATTGCGGACCGACTGGTGAAGTATAGCACAAGGGACGCGACTCGGCAACACATCACAAATGCGGTGCGCGGATCTCTGTCATCCTGTACATCAACCTTATTTCCCCGCTTGTATCTCCCGGACCGACTCGATGACCGCCTTCGCCATATATATACTTCAGTTGCGGTTTGGTCAGCGGATACAGCGGCAGGTGTATGAAGCGCTTGTTGAACAGATATTCCGTATTCGGGCAGCTTTTGGCGATGGCATCGGTGTCGTAGCCGAGCTGCCTCATCACCGAGAACTTGTACAACGGCCCGAAATGCGGAATGTTGGTCACGCCCTTCTCGGACAGATTCCTCTTGAGATCCTGTATGTCTCCGCCGACGGTCTCTGGGTCAACCTGCAGAAGGTACAGGTGATGGGTGCTCTTGATTTCCGATGTGTCCGACTGCTCCGGAATCAGACCCTCGACCTTGCTGAACTGCTCGTTAAGGTACTTCGCATGTTCGGCGCGCCGGGCGTTGATTTTCTTCAGGCGGCGCAACTGTCCGAGCAGGGCGACCGCCTGGATTTCGGTGGCCGAGTGGTTTGGAGCAGCCCACGGCCGCTCCTTGCCGTCAATGGCAATGACGTCGTACAGCCAGTTGGGGATTCGCCTGGACATGTCTATGCCAAGAAAGCGGGCCTTTGGGAAGTCCTTCCCGATGGGAAGGTTGGTGCACAGGATGCCCCCCTCGCCCAGGGACGTAATGTTCTCGACCTCGTGGCGGTGCCGGCGTCAGCCCAGTTGTGCATCCACCTTGCGCAGATGGTCCACTATACCGGCGACCATCTCATTGCACACCTTCTCGCCAAGTTCCGCGCTCACGCCTTCGAGAAGACCCATAACGCCCACCTTGACCTCTTCACGCTGCGATACATGCGGGATTACATGAGGGAGGTCAATAGGCTTTTCCACGAGCTGATAGTAGTCCTGGTCATCCATCATCTTCTGGGCGATTTCCCCTTGGTCACGTACGAAGCGGTCCTTCCGGACCTTCTCGGGCGCCCAGTACAGCATAAGCGACGTCTCGACAATCGCCGCGTGGAAGTCGCGGTTGTTGAAGTAATCCAGCCATGTCGGGGAGAACTCCCAGACCGGGCAGAGACTGATAATCATGTCCTTGTGCTCGGGATGGCGGTGGAAATACAGCCGCAGCATCTCCGTGATGGCGGTCCAGTTCTCGGTTCCTGCGTGGCCGGCTATCAAGGCAAGATGCTTGAAGCCCTGCTGCGCCATGTTTCGGCATATCTCCTCGAGCACCAGTGCGATGACAGGCGGACTGATGTTAATCGTTCCCGTCAGTTGCCCTCCCGAGAATGTGTACGGATAAGACGGCAGCACGATGCAGTCGTACTGTTCCGCAACACGGCGGGACACCTGTTCCGCGTTGAGCATGTCCACCGCTGTCGTGAGGTGGTAACCGTGTTGCTCCACACATCCGACGGGGAGCAGGACCGTCCTGACCCCGTCGGCCTTGAGCTTATTAAGCTCCTCGACCGTACAATCAAACCAGAAATATGGTCTTTCCAATGCTTGGTCTCCCTTCTGCGCAGTGGCAAGGATTGCAAAGTAAAAATTCGAGACCTGTAATCCGACACCTCCTTATTGCATGAAAATCGCGATTGCACTATCACGCAAAGGACTTTCAACGGCGTCATGGAATCTACGGAGCACTCTTGCCGCCTTTTATACAATTCGATTCAGCAGCGAAAGGAACTTACACCGATGAGCATCGAGACGATTATCAGGCAGTTCACCAATCCACCCAACCGATTCCGTTTTGCGCCCTTTTGGTTTCTCAACCATGAGTTGAACGAGGAGGAAATACGGTGGCAGGTGCGCGAGATGAACCGGCAAGGGATAGGCGGTTTCATTTCTTATCACCGAGTATCTCTCCGAGGAGTGGATGGCCAACCTCGGCGCGGCGATTGACGAGGCTAAGAAACTCGGCATGAAGGCGTACTTGTACGACGAGAACAACTGGCCGAGTGGGCCTTGTGACGGGAAGGTCATCGAGGAGCATCCCGAGTTCCGGATGTCAGGCGTGAGACTGGCGCAGGAGTTTGATGTCTCCGGCCCGACCCGCTGGGTGCAGCAAGTCGAGACGGGGGACGGGCTGGTCGGGGTCGTAGCCGTGCCCGTCGTGGACGGGCAGCCGAGCGGCTTCCCGGAGAGTGCGGTCGCCCTTGAGGTCCCG
>JALGUK010000246.1 GCA_029820875.1 Candidatus Zipacnadia bacterium | reverse complement strand
CTCCTCGGGGGCGGCGGTGAAGGCTTAAGCGTTGACCGGGCACTCTCGGTGCCTGTCCGGTCTCCCGTGGATTGCGCGGTCGGGGACCTGAACGGAGATGGCCGCCCGGATCTTGCCTTCGCCGCGGCGGTTCCAATGGCTGACGGCCGCGCGTCCATGGTGCTGCTGGGCGGAGATAAGGGATTCGGGGAGTCGGGCCGAGTGCTACTGCCCACCTACAGCGCTTCCGGAGTGGCTGTCGGCGACGTAAACGGCGATGGAATAGACGATGTGGCTTTCGCCAATCGGTTGCACGAGCAAGTGTATGACATTGAGTCCCCGGTGTACCCGGGCGGGCCCAACGGCCCGTCCCCGCAGCAGTGTGTCCTACTTCCCACTTCAGGCGCTACAGCGGTTGACATTACAGATGTGAACTCTGACGGCACAAATGATGTGCTCTTTGTCAACGGCACTGCATACGACCTGTTGCCGGATCCGGCTGACCTTTACTGGGGTGACGCCTCGGGGACCTATTCGGTGAACCGCTACACCGCCCTCCCAGCCTGTGGCGGCTACGGCTCCACGATGGCCGACTTCAACGACGACGGTTACGTGGACGTGCTGATTGACAACTGCGAGGCCGAGGGAGGCGAGCAAAAGACGGTCGGTTCATTCCTCTACTGGGGCGCTGCAGATGGCCTTGACCCCAAGCGCAGGGCGATAGTACCTACCAGGCAGAGCATGGGCAGTTGCGCGGCGGACCTCAATCGCGATGGATACCTGGACCTGTTCGTCACCTGTGTCGAGGGTAATAACAAGATCTTCTGGGGGAGTGCGGAAGGCTTCAGCGCGAGCCGGACAACCGAGCTTCAGTCGCCGGATCCATCCCTGAAGCAATGGCGGTTCGGCCAGATTGCGGACCTTAACCGTGACGGGTACTTAGACCTTATCGCCCCGGAGTGCTTCCAGCCGTTTTCCCTGATTTGGTGGGGAGGTCCTGACGGGTACACCGCCGAACGAACCAGCAAGCTTCCGGATCGCTATGCCGTCGCGAGCGAGGTCGCCGACCTGAACGCTGACGGGTACCTCGATTTAATTCTCGGCAACTTCTGGGAGCCCCGCATGGGCAACCAGCATTACACGTTTTCTTACATCTACTGGGGTGCGGAGGGCGGATACTCGCCGTTCAACCGTACGGAAGTGCCGACAGTCGGGGCCGACGACGCAAGCGTAGCCGACCTAAACAGAGACGGGTTTCTGGACATCTTCATATCCAATTATCATAATGACACCGATCGAATGCTTGACTCATACATCTACTGGGGCAACGCCAATGCTGAATACGGCGTCCAGAATCGCCAGCGGCTGTATCAGGACTCGGCGGCGGGCAACCTAATAGCGGATGTAAACGGTGACGGGTGGATGGACCTGATTGTCGCCAATCATCGGCGTCTCGGCGACCACAATTGCCAATCGCGCATCTTCTACGGCGGCCCACACGGTTTCAACACTGGGAATATGGCATTGGTACCTACTCACGGCTGCCACAGCATGGTGACGACCGATGTCGGCCATATTTACCATCGGCGGCTTGAGTGGATCTACACGTCATCTGTACATGACACGGGCGGCAGGCCGGATTACAAATCATTGTCCTGGAAGGCGGACACCCCCCACGGGACGGGGGTCAAGCTCCAGCTGCGTTCTGCGGCAACCCGAAAGCGCCTCGAACATGCGCGGTGGAGGGGTCCCGACGGTCGCGACTCATGGTACACGCGCTCGGGAGAGCCTATCCCGCATATCCATGATGGGCACAGGTGGGTGCAGTACCGGGTGATGCTTACCACGCCCAACGGCGGGCCATCCCCTGTATTGACCAGTGTCACCGTGGCATACACATTACCATGACTCCTCGCGGAGATGAGGAAAAAAACAGGCTGAAGAAATCTTTATTGGAGGAGGCAGGGAATAACGTCGCCGGTGGCGAAACAGACGCATAAGCTGTCCTCGGGTGTGGGCGCAGGGTGCTGAGCGGCTTCAGGGGAGAAATGAGGCAAAACAGTATCGGCCGTGTGATGCCGGCAGTGGGGGGAGAGGCCGTATGTGCGGTTTGCGCTCGCTGTGTCACTGTCGTAGCTGGCATGACGGCAATGCCGTCTATCTTTTACAAGTTGGAGGTGAGAGACCGTGAAGCAGCAAGTCAGTCCGGCTGTGGTTGTGATCGTGATCGTGGTGGTGATAGTGATCTTGGCAGGCATTTGGTACATGGTGTATGGGCCTGGCAAGAAGCAACCGACGCCGCCTCCTGCGAGCATCGGTCCTCCCGGCCCCGCCGGCGGGAGCACGGTGCCCGGGGTGCCTGGCCCCGTACCGCCACCGGCACCAGGTGCGCCAGGTGGTGGTGCAGCGCCACCGGCACCTGGTCCACCTATGCCAACGGGCCAGTAAGCGTGACCACGTTAAGGCCGCCGGGCGGCCTTTATGGTGGCCCGGCGGCGTAGTATCGACCCGAGCGAACATGTCGCAACGGTCGGGTGGTTGGTTTGGTCCGCTCATCGAAAGGGTAGCACCATCTTATTCAGTCGGTTACATTAGATTCGTCGCCGCAGAAGCCCGCCCACCGGGCTCCTGCGGCTTCCCATTTCTGATGGAGGCTCAGTTTCCGCTTGGTACATGCAGTGCGTCCATGTGTCCCAGCCCTCGAAACGAGATACATACCGAAGTCCTCATATTTTCTATTGCGGAGGAATTCGTATGACGCCAAAGCAGCGGTTTCTGACGGCCCTTCGCGGCGAGATTCCGGACATGGTCCCCGTCTCCCCTCTGATTCACTACCGCTATGCACACAAACGCCTCGGGCGAAGCGACTGGAGAGCCGTTTTTGAAGTTCACCGGCAACTGGGTTCGATTCACTACCGCGGTCCCATTGGGGTGGGCGTTCGTGTCAGCCTCCCGGAGCAGTGGTGGCATCAGACTAACGTAACTCAACAGGACATCCGGGTCCAACAGGAGGACATCTGGCACACGCCCTACGGCGACCTTCACTCCGTGGATGTAAGCGGGACAATCGAGGGGGACCCGCTGGTCGGCAAACGCACGGAGTACCCCATCAAGAACGAGGAAGACTGGCGGATTTACATCAAGTACTGCGAGGAATGGCTCCGTAACTCCGGCGAGCCCGATACGTCCATCGCTGATGAGGCGTTCGACTTAATGGGCGAGGATGGAGTCGCCAGCGTCGGCATCGGGTGCGTATTTGCATCGCTTGGCGAACAGCGCGGGATGCAGGACTTACTTACTGACCTGCTGGACTATCCCGGCCTTTTGCAGGAGGTCACGCAACTCCAACAGCAGATCCAGCTTAAGCTTGTTGACGCGTTCCTCGCGTCCAAGTCGGAAGTGCTTTTCTACGACATATGCTGGGCCACCGGCTGCCGCATGGGTCCGAAGATGTTCGAGGAGTGGATTGTGCCGGACATCGCCCAGGTCGTTGAGAGGGTGCGCAAAGTCCCGGGCAAGTATGTCGGGTACTACACCCTCGGGCGATTGCGGGA
>JALGUK010000245.1 GCA_029820875.1 Candidatus Zipacnadia bacterium | reverse complement strand
GCCCCTCTTCCTTCGGGAGAGGGGAGGAGGCATGGTTATGGGGCACACGCGAGGCCGTCCCTACGATTCGTTGGGTACAAACGGCGCGATCAACGTGCCCATTTCCGAAAAAGTCTTCGCAAGAGACTCGTCCGCCGTTCGGAAGTGGTGTTCGCTTACGGGCAGGTGCTTTTCCACCATCGGGAGATGATTGACGAAGACCTCGACGTAAGGCACGCGCTGATGGATGCCGAAAAAGCCGTTGCGGCACTCGATGACCTTCTTCGCCATATCGCCCTGGTAGTACTGGCTCTTGATTTTCTGCAGCGCTCGGACCTTCTTCTCCACCTGGTCGGTGATGTCAATGAGGACCGCCGGGAACTGGGTGAAGAGGTGGTCGAGAACATCGGTTTGCCCATGAAGGCCGACCCAGAAGACCTGGGCTACATGGTGGGGCTTGCGGTCGTCACCCGGGCGGAGGCCGCCGGCCAATGATATCGCCATCGCCGTCATGTGAGCGCAAGCGGAGTGGGCGTGCAGAAGACCGCCGCTTTCGAAAGGATGATGAGTTATGACGATGTCGGGGCGCACGTCGAGGATGATGTCGCAAAGCTGCTGGACGATGTGCTCACTGACGGTGGGAAGCCGGTCGGACTGGCGCAGGAAGCGGACGTCGGTGATGCCGAGAATCCCGCAGGCTTCAACGACCTCGCGTTCCTTGGCGGTGAGAATGGCCTCCAGGTCCGCCTCATCCGGCTTCTTTTCCCCGTGGCGCTTCGCCTCAATCGCCTCAAGTGCGTGAGACTCCACTCCGTGACTGATGACGGCAACGGTTACGCGGTCGCCGCGGTCCACGTGATTGGCCAGTGTGCCGCCGCAGTTGTCGAAAGCATCCGCCGGATGGCCGCCGACGTTGAGAATACTCAGCGGTCGTTGCATAGTGGCACCTTCTCCACTGAAAGCATGTACTCCACGTTCATGAAACATTCGAGCAACCAAATGCCAGTTCCTTCGGATGCAGCTCAAGGCAGGGCAGGTTTCCGGGAATGAAGTGGGGAAGCAGCTTCGGGCGGACGGCGCGGGGGCCTCACCCCCTGCCCCTCTCCCTTCGGGAGAGGGGGGAAGGTGGTCTCGCCTGCGGGACTGTGCCCGGTGAGCAGTGGCCAGTGAACAGTGACGGGAAAGGCGCGACAGCCTCACCCCGGCCCCTCTCCCTTTGGGAGAGGGGGGAAGGTGGTCTCGCCTGCGGGACTGTGCCCGGTGAGCAGTGGCCAGTGAACAGTGACGGGAAAGGCGCGACAGCCTCACCCCCGGCCCCTCTCCCTTCGGGAGAGGGGGGAAGGCAACGAAAATAATGGGCCATATACGTGATGTTTTGTAGGGAGTGAAATCCTGTGTTTCGCGTGGCGATGATTGGATGCGGCCGCATGGCCGGGACAATTGACGACGAGGTCATCGGCCGTCCAGACGTCGTCGTTCCTTATTCGCACGCTGCGGCCTATCGGCTCCATCCGAAGACGCAGATAGTGGCCGCGGCGGACATAAACCCCGAGGCGCTGGAGCGTTTTGGCAAGCGGTACGAGGTCGAGAAGCTGTACGCCGACTGGCGGGAGATGCTTCTGAAAGAGGAGCCGGACATCGTCAGTATCACCACACATGCGGTGGACCACGCCGCCCCGGCCATCTTCGCTGCGGAGCATGGAGTCAAGGGGATTTACTGTGAGAAGGCGATGGCCGTCTCGCTGGCGGAGGCCGACGCGATGGTGGAAGCGTGCGACCGAAACGGAACGAAGCTAATCGTCGGTACAAGTAGGCGCTGGAACAGCGGCTTCGACAAGTGCAAGGAGGTCATTGCCAGCGGGGAGGTCGGGGAGCTGGTAAGCATTGTTTCATACGCTGTCGGCACGCTTCTTCATACCCACAGCCACACGTTCGACCTGCTGATGTGGTTGGCTGACTCGGAGCCGGAGTGGGTGCAAGGGTGGCTGTGGCCCGGCGAATATGACCCCACGGCTGATGTCGTGACAGCGGACCTGTGCGGGGGCGGGCGGATTCACATGAAGAACGGGATTGATGCGTATGTGGTCGGGCAGCCCGGGCAGGCGGTATACTACGAACATGAAATGGTCTGCACCAAGGGAGCATTACGTGCGCTCAACAACAACAGCGTCTTTCAAATGCGCGTATTGGAGCCGATGGGAAGTCGCCATTTTCTGAAGGAGAAATCATTTCCACATTTCGAGAAAAAGAGCAGCACGCTGACGGCAATAGATGACCTCGTTCACTCCATAGAAACCGGCCAGCCTACACGCAATGACGCCCTCATCGGCCGGTGGGCGCTGGAGATTGCATTCGGGCTGCTGGAATCGCACAACGCGAACGGGGCGAGGGTTGCACTGCCGCTCAAAAGGCGTGACCGCAAGATTGTGTCGAGGTGATGGAGCGAGAAAAATAAGATTGCCCAAGCGATTATTCTGAAGAGTGCCTAGAAGACAGTCAGCCGAGGAGGTTCCTGATTGTGAAACCTGAGGTTCGAATTCTGTCCGAGGATGATTGCGAAAGGATACATGAGGCAGGGCTGGATGTGGCCGAGAAGGTCGGGGTGCGTTGCGACAATGCGGGGCTTCGAGAGACACTGCGGAAGGCGGGCTGCAATGTCGATGACCAAACAAGCATCGTGCGCATCCCGCGGCAGCTCGCAAAGGAGTCGTATGCGTCCGTGGGGCGGAAGCCGGTGCTCAAGTGCGTCAATGGCAAGAAACTGCACTGTTACGGCGGCAACCGGTACTATGGGTCGCTGATTCTTGACCCCATCGTAGTGGACTATGAGGAGGGACCGCGCCGGCCGAGGCTGAGCGACATCGAGCGCCACGCGAAGCTCGGCGACGCTCTGCCGCTGATTGATAGCATTTACAAGATGGAGCTCACACTGACCGACGTGCCCAACGACATTTCGGAGCTCAAGGGGCTCGAGGCTTTCATGGCCAACCAGACGGCCAGTTACTGCGCAGCGCCGAGCAACATGCAAACGGCCAGGCTCTGGGTGGAGATGTCGGAAGTCATGGCCGGCGGAAGTCTCAAAAACAACCCGATTCTGCAAGGATACGTAGCTACCGTCAGCCCTCTTATCTTCCCCGACGAATGCGCGAAGATGCTGCGATATTTCCTTGAGCACGACGTGGTCATGCGCTGCGGGCCATGCCCGATCGCCGGCGGGACAGCGCCGTATACCCTGGCGGGCACGCTTGCGCTTTGTGAGGCGGAGAACGTGTTCTTCGTGACGGCCCACCAAGCGCTTGCGCCCGGGGCGCCTCTTTTCTATGCGGCCGGCGCGCATCCGATGGACATGGCGTCAGGTAATTTCAGCTATACCGGGCCGATAAAGGACATTCTTCACCTCGCATACATTCAGATGGCGGAGGAATACCACAAAATCCCATGGTTCGGCGGGACGTTTGCGACGCACGTGGCTAAGTACGACTACCAGAACGGACTGGAAACGGCTCTCAGCGCAGCGTACTCCGTGATGACCAAGGCCACGGTAATTGCAGGGTTAGGCTCCAACGCCAA
>JALGUK010000244.1 GCA_029820875.1 Candidatus Zipacnadia bacterium | reverse complement strand
CTTGGTGGCCTTCAAGTCAAACCCTGGATTCTCTTGCGGCATCACCTCCACGTGCCAGCCATTTTCTTCGAGCTTTCGTTTGGCGAAGCTCCTACCGCATTGCTCCACTTTCAACTTCTGTTCTTGAGACAACCGCGTGTCGTCACCGTCCGTTGCACCGCCGGTGGACTCACCAGTCCCTGGTCTTCCGCCACCTCCTGGCGTGAACGGAACTGTGACCAGGGTAAGGTCTGCTGTTTGAGGATCTTTCAGGTGTAATGGTGGGGTTGGAGGGCGAGGGGACCCGCCGTGTGGTCCGGGCCCCGGAGGCGGTGAGGGTGATTCGGGGCCATTCGCTCAATAGGTGGTTCCGGAGGTTCCTGTTGGAATTCTCGAAGGAGCCGGTCAATTTCGTCTCGCGGGATATTGTCGGCGAGGAGTTTCTTCCTCCGGTCCTCATCACTGCCACACCGCAGGAGATTCTCGTAGAACTCGGCGTCGGACCTGGCGTGCAGGAAGTCAGCCAGGGCCCGGGCCAGGAATGATTCTTTGCTGCCCTCCTCTGCCGCTATCAAGAGTTCGTATTTGTCGACGCCCCAATCCTTTTTAACCACCTTGCGCCCCACACCATCAATCGTGAGCTTGGCCTTAAGATCATTGACAATGCAAACCTGCAACTTCTTGAGCTTGTTACGAAGTTCTCCAGGGTCGTGCTCGGTTTTAAATGATCTCCGGACGAAAACATAAGGGAGGGCCCTGTGCAGTATGGACTGAAGTTCATCGGTACCACCTCCCGGCGAACCGGGTAGAAGCTCGATCTTGACCGATTGCGAAAGAGACTTGAGTGCAAAGTACTTCTGGGCCGCCTTGCGGTATCGTTCCGGAAAACTTATCTGCCAAATCTCACTTTCGAAGGCTTCCGCCGCGTCGTTATCATCTGCCAGCCATCGTGTTTCATCCGTGATATATTTCCAACTGTTCCCCTTGTGGCAAAGCAGCGGGACTTTGCCGAGAGTGCCTTCAAAGCTCTCCTCCTGTTCATCGAGAGACTCCAGACATGCTATGTACCACTTCTTGACACGATCCCTTCGCTTTTCGTCGCTATTCGCTTTCTCCTCGCTCACGCGGGATGGGATTGTCTTTGACAGGATGGTTCGCCATTCGTCCGGCTTGATCTGTTCGAGGCTCGTCCTAACCCGGACGACCTCCCGGAGCCAGGTTGCCACTTGACTCTTCTGTTTACCGAAGCTGTCGATATCGATGATTGGCAACAGGTCTCCGACCGCGTTACGAGTTCGTTTGTCGGGCAACCAGGATTCCTTCAACGACGCCGGTTCTGCCTGGTTCCGGGTGAGAGGTGGTTTCAATCGGCACGTGACCTGTTCCCACCAAAGAGCAGGAACGCGCTGTTGGGGTCTCCAGCCCCCTCGTGGACCCGCGCATTTGACAGGCATCTCCGATTCTGAGTGATAGTAATCCGACCAGTTGGTAGCCAAGATCACCAGTAGGCATGCTGCGTGATCGGGTCGTAGCGTGCGGATGTCCAACTTGTCGAGCAAGAGAGGCTTTGGCGGCGGGGATGATGGCCATGAGTCAGGCGGCAAGTGCGCTTTGATCCGCCTACCCTCATCCGGGTCCGGTTTCGCATCGGGGCGAATACGGGGGCACTTCATTACTCCCAGCCACTCTAAGATCGTTCGATACTTGTCGGGATCATGTTCAGGCTTTTGCGCCCAGGCCACTCCTTGAACGCCTCGGAACAATTCAGCGAGCTCAGGTTCGTCCCATTCGTTTCCAAAGTATGCCTGTCCAGCTTCAACCCATTCATCTGTCCGTCTGCCCACAATGTCAGCGCGAATTGGGCACCGTTCGAGCCCCTTCGGCGGGCTGAGTGTTTCGTGCCAATCATTGGCGAGCAGCGATTCAATGAAGCGGCCAGGGTTGTAGTCCGGATTCCTCCAATATTGTTCGATTGCCTTGCTGAGCGCTTTCAGTACCACGTCATTGGTTGGTTCCTTGATGCCGAGATCATCGGACAATTTCCGGATGCTGTCATTGTCCTTCTTCGCACAGCGCATCAGTCTGTCCCGGAACCAATCATCGAGGAAACGGATCGGGAGCCAAGCTGGCGTGTTGTCTGAGACTTCGGGAGTGCGCCAGGTGACAATCTCCGACGCCAGGGAATTCATTGAGTGTACAGCCCCGTCCGCCGGGATCAACCGCAGATCCTTCACTTGGGCGACGCGCTCCTTATGTTCATCTCCGTAAGGTTTCTGGGCTACCCACGCGGCTACCCATTCCCAGCAAGTCCAGATCCAGTTATGCTCCTTGGCTTTTTGCGGCGCGGTTTGTTTCAACAGTTCGAGGAGGTCATTATCAGTGATGCATTGGCATTCCAATTCTTTGAGGGCCTTGCGTGCTTCGTCGTCGTGGTCCAACGCTGCGTGCAGGAGAGCCGATCGGCCACCTGTTGCCTCGACGAGTTTGCGTGCCTTGGCTACTTCAACGGACACTCGGAGAAAGCGAGCGCTGCTGCAGCATAGCTTCAGAGCGGCGCTTGCATTAGGCAAACGAAGATGCTTTTTTGCACGTTTGGCTATCCGCTCCCACAAGGTCTGGGCGACGGGGTGATTTTCACGTTCGCTCAAGGGAACAAGAAGCCTGAGATATGCTGCCGGAGCAGTCGGATTGTATTGGTTCCGGACGAACTCGATGAAGAGATCGGCAAGTTTGTCCGCCACCCAGCCATTGAAATTGCCGCCTTCGATTGGAGTAAGAGCTGAACGATCACTCTTAATCAGGAATTCTGCATGCAACAACACTCTGACAGGCGACAGGTCTTTCTCGGCGGGGTAGAAAACATGGATGGGCGGATACTTCTCAAGCGGGCGGACAATTCCCTCGTCACTAAGCGGCGCGGCGACGAGGAAGCTCACGCCCTCTTTTTCCACCCATCGGTGATCTTCCTGATCGAGAGTGCCGAGAACTGTAGCAGGGGGGTGCTTGATTTTCTTCTGAACGCGCCAGGTCACCGGTTCGCCCTTTGTACGGTTATCGGAGACCCGGACAGCGCCTTCACCGCTGTCAGATATTTCAATCGAAGAACTCTCTCCGTGTTCACACTGAATGTGCAGTTTCCGCACATGGCGAAAAGGCAACAGGCCATACGCGGGAAAGTGCTCCAAAACATTCAGAGTGACAGACGTCCGACTACTAGGAAGTTTGACGACAGTCGAGAAGTTGTGCAGCTCTCTTAAGATCCCATCCTCACGCTCTACCTCATCTCTTGGCAAGAAAAACGGGAGCCATTGGTAGGGCGTTCCTTGGTCACTGGAAAAGCCGTTTGCCCGGAGCCACTGCTCGGCTTTCGCCCGTGAGAACTCCAGACCTTCCGAATTGAGCGAAAAGACTTGCGGGTTGTGCGAAACGGTGTAAACTGCCTTGAAGCCAATACCTTTGCGACCGATGGCCGCAGTGGACTTGTCTGAAAAATCAGTTCCACTGATAGCCTCAACGGCGCTCGGCTTCAGGCCCTTACCATCATCCGCGACATAAATCGCGCCTTTACCCTGGCGGATCCTGACTACCTTCGCCTCCGCGTCATCGCTGTTCTGGAGAAGTTCCCACAGCCAGCGACCAACATGGTCTTTGGCTGCCCGCTTTGCGGCTCTCGCATTTCGTACAATCTCAGTGCTGTCGGCACGGTAGACGTCCAAACGCTTCTTCCAGAATTCCTCTATCGCGTCTTTCAAGCCGGCCATTTCCGATCTCCCTCATTTGAGAGGTACTCCCGTCACCAGCCTGGCCAGCACCGGCACCGGGACGGCGCCCTCCTTGAGCATCGTTTCGTGGAAGCGGGCGAGCTGGAAGCGGTCGCCTTCAACCGATCGGTAGAGCCGCCGG